>CAZMKA010000134.1:3296-8411 GCA_964566605.1 uncultured Saprospiraceae bacterium
GCTTAACTTAACAAGTAAATTATATAAGGAAATATCCCGCTTTGGTAGGCTATCATATCCTAATCTTAAATACTTCATCAACCTTCTGTAATCCACTGATGTCATATCATCTATTTGGTGGATATATTCTTCCATATTCAAAATATTTGGGAAGCAATATAGAATAAAGTTGGTTACATTATAATTAAACTTTTCTAATCCCACACACACGAACATTACATCCAAAGAATGATAATTAAAAATATTTTCTTTTATTAAATCAAGCCATTTTTCAAAATAATCAATAGCAGATTCTTTCCCCTCAGTTTTGTATTTAAACCAAAGTAGATAGTTTAAAAGCTTTAAGCTTTTTTTGAAAATAATAGCGGATATTCTCTGATTTTCGACAATATCTTTACATATCGTTTCATAAATTGAGTTGTTTAAGGTTCTTATCATATTTAGACTCTTACCTATCTTTGAAATAATAAAAGAGGAATGTACTTCGCCATCTAATTTTGAATGATACAACAGGTAATCAACAATATTTCTTGCTATAATCTTCTCAGAGCTTTCTTTAATGTATAGTGCATTCGACTTAACTAACATTTTGGCATCAACCGTATGAGTAAAATGCAGAAACCTGTCTTGAAAGAAGATTAATTTTCTTTTCAGTGAGAAATTAAGGATGTCAGTCAATGGGATTAAAACGGGAATGTCATACTGGTACAAAGAGGCTACATATGATAAGGCATTAAGATACTTAGTTATAGAAATTTGATCATTATTGTTTAGTTCATTATTTATAAAAGATTCCAGGAAACCCTCTAACACATCAAACTCAGAAAGGTTAGTTAGTTCTTTCCCAGAGTATATTGATTCTTCAATATAGAAGTTTAGCAATCTTAAATTTCCATTGTTTTCAGTGAATTTGAATATTTGTTGATTAAGCCAGGTATTAACATTCTTGTCAGCTAACTTTGGAAGGCGTTTTTTTATTATGCTTATTGCAGTGCTATACGATGAATTAATCTGCCAGAAACTATTGTTCTTAATTTTATACTTTTTGATTAAGCTATTTTGTATTTTTGATTCTCTGCTGCAAAATATGATACCTGAGTGTTTGTTTTTTATTCTCAGAACTTCTTTAAGTTCGATTAAGTCTGACAAAAAGTGAGATTTTAAATGAATATTATCAATTGCAATGATTGTTGGTTTCTCTGAATCGAAATATTTTTGAAACCCAAGTAATAAATCAAAAGACTTTTCAGAATGGTAAAAGTTAAGATCTGCGTATAGAATATGATAATTGTATTCTTCAGATAAGGATTTGAGAATATTCTTTACCAAAAATGTTTTCCCTCTTCCTTCCCCCCCACTTAGAAAAAGTATATTCTCACTTAATACGATTTGAATAATCTTAGAAACCTCCAACTTATTAATGAAGATATTTTCAGAATTTATCGAGTCGAAATACGAATCACTTACAGTAAAGATATTTCTGGTGAAAAGATGCTGAGATTCTAAAATTTTAAACGATTCCACTATTCTAAAACATATTTTATTATCAGTTCACTTAATCTATTTAATTCGTAAGTGATTTCGTTATCATCCTGAATTGATGCTAAGGCTTCAATATTGGTGTTCTGATTAAAGATTTTAGGGGTCAACAGTCCCTGATTTGCTAAATTCTCAATTTGAAGTTCATCAACATTCATTTCGTTTTTTATTTTCTTTAAGGAATAGATATCCATTGAAAACGTTCTTAATTTAATTGAGGACAATCTCAGGAACATATTATAATCAATTTGTGCTTTTAAGTATGATCTGAATAGTTTACCAATTAACTTAGCTTTATGGTTATCGTCCATTCGATCAATTAATGAGATAATAGTTTCTCCTACCTTCGTATGATGCTTGGGGTCTGAATCTATTTTGTCAATTTCTTGTCTTCTTTTCCAAGCAGGTACATCTTTAATTTCATTTAGGAGTGTCCACATTCTTTTTGTAAAAAGTTTGTATCTGACATTTTTTCCATACTTAACAGCTGCAACACCCCAGCCAATTACAGGAATATCCTTTAATAAGCCCTCGTCTAAAAACGCATCTAAAGTCAACTCGGCAATATCAGATGGAATTTGGATAAGCTCATCACTTTTGATTACTTCTTCAAATTGAAATTCAATTGATTTGTTTTTTTGCATAGTTTTTATTTTTATAATTCTGTCTAACATTTATATATACACACCTAAATTTAGTAAGTTCCGTATATATCCCTTATGTACCCACCTCTTGCAGCACCTAAAATATATAAAAAAGATATCTATGGAAAATTGATGAATAATCATGCGTGTTTAATTTCTAATGCAAAATAATAAAAATGGAGCAAATGGGAAAATATGCGAAAAAAATAAAAACACTACTATACTCCCATATTCATTTGGTCGAAGGTTGATTGTTAATCAAACTTAAGTTAATATTTTATGTATACTATTATTAAAAAAAGCAATTCCATACAGCTTGATTTATTCGCACTAAAATTTCGTTTTAATAATCCTTTTAGTCCTTATTTTAAAATGTAACGTCCTAGTAACATGCGGCGTACTGACGAAGGAAGCATGATCGACATGTCACATGTTGAACAAAACCTAAGGTGACTTCTAACGTACAATTTACTGGAAGTAAACCGATGATTCTGAATTTTAATCTATAACCTTAAATATCACCGCAGATTAATAGTAAAAATAGAGTACCTAATCAAGCCTTAAACATCTCTTTTCTTTTGGGCTCGAGCCCAAAAAACATCACATAAAATCATGCTAATCCACTAACTCGGAGGATAACAAAGTAAGATTTTGGAAGGAATTTTTGCTGTAAATTCTATGTCCTCAATCGCAGCTGATATAAAGATTTCATCTCCTTGTTTATACATATATTCCTTACCATTGCAATGCATAACTCCTTCACCCGAATATATAACCGCAGCATAAAAACTGCCATTTCCTTTCACTGAATAACTCCCATCCAACAACAATTCATTCAGCCCAAAACAATTGGTGTGCCTCTCATTGAATAATGTTCGGAAGGTATATTCATCCGTACTTTCGACAACTTCAGGATTGATTTTCCAGTGAGCCAATGCCTCATCCAAAGTGTATGTATTGTAGTGAAAACATTCCAACATTTTCTCCTCTCCCACTCCTTGATGAATTAAAGATGGACCAATTTTTAGACCTTTGGGAGTCGTCTTTTCGACACGCATAGTGTAATCCGTCGGCTCTTGAACTTCCATCAAAAAACATCCCGCTCCTATAGCATGTGGCACACCTCCATAAATCATAAAAGCATCGCCCGCCTTCACCTCTATTTTGTGTAAACAATCCAACATCCCTTGTATATCTTGATTGTCAAAATATGCTTTCCACTTCTCTTTAGTAACATGTTTTTTGAATCCCATGTAGACCACGCTTTTCTCACCTTCAACTTCACGCGTATTAAGCACATACCAGGATTCCGTCTTTCCAAAAGCCGAATCAAAAACTGTTCTAGCATATGATTTATCGGGATGAACTTGAACGGTCAATCGCTCCACAGAGTCGAGCATTTTTATCAACCCCCCTGTTGTCCCAAATTTCTCAGCCAACTCTTTACCCAAGAATAACGTAGGATTACTATCTATCAACTGCTTCAATTCGATGTCGCCTTCATCAGTTTCCATGATCGAAAGTCCCTCATTCTCAGGCCGTCCTATCCCACGAGCAACAACCGTTGACATGATCCATTCTTCAGGAAAACTACCGTCGGAAGTAGGTACTGTTTTCTTCCACTCGTCAATCAAAGCTCCTCCTTCGTAAGTTCGCCACACTCGATTATGTTGTTGCTTTAACGGTATATGAGCATATTTTTCGAGATCCTTGAACATGAGTTGTGATTTTGTAATTTGTAATTTTACGTGAACAAATTTAGGAAAATCTGTTGCATATGAAGACTTAAATAGATACACAAGAGGTATTTATTTTAACACATTTTTTTGGGCTTAAAGCCCAAAATTTATACTAGTTAAATCATCGCATTACAGGAAACACCAATACTGATCGATCAACTTTTCGCTTTTCCAATGGAAGTTTCTCAGCTGCCTTCAAGTAATTTTCTCCTGGAAAACCTTTTTCAGCCATTTGAAGGATAGGGAACAATTGCATTCTATCGGCTTCGACAACGGTAGGTTCTGGCCATGCTTTTGCGGGTTCAGCATAAGGCAAGATATAATCAAGACCAATGCGTAAGCGAGATTCTTTACTTTCAGATTTATATAGATCTACATCAATTTTCTCTGCCAAATTCGCGACGAGGAACATCGCGTGTAAATTGTACATAGTATAGAAAAGCGGACGTGTTCTTGCCAACTCTGCTGGCATAGATCCGTCGGGCTTAATCTGCTCCAAAAGCCTATTCGTTGTAAAATTCTCAGCAATAATTCGTGCCTCAGCATAGTTATCCGAATACAGTGCGAAATACATTGCTTGCACATCATAAAAACACCCGTGATTATTATTGGAAGCGGCTTCGTCAAGTGCCATTTCACTCGTTGTTAACCAACGAAAATACTCACTTACCCAAGACCTTAACTTCGAATATTCAGCTTTACTTAATGCGGATGAATGAGCGATTAACTTCGAGCCTTCAAGTGCTCGGACCATCAATCGTCCATCGAGCACACCAGACTTTGTGCCATTATTATGTCCCGGTCTACATTGTGCATGATTCACATTTGGGTTCATAGATGTCGCCTCGTCGATAAACCACATTCTAATCAATTCAGCTGCTTTAGTTGCATACTTTTCATCGCCTGTGAAGTAGTAAGCAAGCCCTAGAGTCTCCGCATTTTTTCCCATCGCACCTATTCTTCTCCTATCCGACTCCTTCAAACTTTGGCTTGCTGGATTTGTCAAACCATCACGGCGGATATAAGGAAGACCATCGGCCTTTGTCGTGTCCGGCCACCAGTATCTGCTGTAACTGGCGTAGTCATGTATATCTCCACTAGGTGCCATTTTTTCCTTATTCGTGACTGAAAACGGACCTTCTTTGAGTGCCGCCTCGGCTTCTGCAATAAGTTGGTTAAAAGCAGGCTTGCAT
>CAZMKA010000134.1:8421-9773 GCA_964566605.1 uncultured Saprospiraceae bacterium
GCTCAAAAGCAGCTATTACTTCAGGGTCGTTGTTTTCAATTTTAGCTTTGGATTGTGCTAAAAAGTTAGCATCTAGTAAGATGGTATTTAATTTTTTAACTTGATTAGGGGAAGTTTTACACGTGAGAAAAAGGAAAGAAATAAGTAGGAAAGGAAGAAAGGCGAAGTATTTCATATTTGAAAGAATAGTAATTTTGGAGATACTAAAATAATGTATATTTATTGATTTTGGGGTTAACCCCAAAAAAAATGGTGCTGTAAAATTTCATCCCTTTATAAAAAAAACTTGAAAGCATTAAAAATCTTTCATACCTAATGCGAAAGATATAACAATCGAAAACAAAAGTACAATTGCAAGAAATACAATGATAAAAACTACAACTCTTCCTTTTTTCATCCAACTAAAATAATAATTATCTCTTAATCCTTTCTCTCCAATTCTTAATATTCTCAAATTCTTCAGGAGGACAAAAACTCGCCATTTCCAATGAGATAAAATCCATTCGTTTTATATAAACTAAAAGTTCGAAGTAAGTGTAAGAATTTAAATTTTCTACTTCCCTTAATTCCATTATTTTATCCGTTAAAATTGCATAATAAATAGAATCAGCAATCGCTTTTTCCTGTTCTGCCACATCCTTTATTAAACTAGGCAAACTTACACAGTCTTCAGTTGCGTAGATTGCCATATCAGACTGATACCTTGCTTCTGCACCTAAAGTAGTAACTTGATCGAAAATAGAATCATATTGTATAGAATCCATTTGGTGAAAATCTACGTAAGTACTAGATTTAAATTGATTTGAAATGTCTTCCAGGGCTTGCACAAGGATGTTGTTAACTTTATAATGTGCTTCTTTCTTGTATTCATCTATGCTATTTTTGCACGAATAAATCAAAAGTACACAAGATAAAAGGTAAAAATATTTCATAATTATTTAGTGCTGTGTTTCTTTAATATTTGCTTTTCTTTATCAGATAAACTATTCATTCCTTTTGAATTAATCTTGTCTAATATTTCATTTACTGTAGGTTCTTTTCGACGATTTAAAAAGTTGGACGGTTTACTGAAATTCCACTTATTTGTTATGAGCTCTGAAAGCTTATATCTTCCAGATTGTATCCTTTTTAAAATGTAGATAAGAATCAAAACCATTATTAAGGCTATCTTTTATGGAAAGGTTAACAACGGCTGTATTAGATGTTTGATTAAGTAATTTATAAGTAATTGTTGGGTTTCCATTTAAATCTTGACCGTTTGGATGTCCATCAAATTCACCAGTTGAAAATTTATCTTTGTCAGTAAAAGCCTCTTTACTCATTAATTTTTTCGCCAAATCCATTGGTCCAAG
>CAZMKA010000135.1:0-991 GCA_964566605.1 uncultured Saprospiraceae bacterium
CGTATTAAATTAAATTATTATTTAAAACCGGTCAACGTTATTTAGGCATTAACAAATTACTAATTGTTCATTATTAATTATTCATTACTAATTACCTAAACCTACTAATAATCTAAAATAAGCAACAGAACTTAGCGCTGCTGTTTCAGTTCGCAAACGGTGTTCTCCCAAACTCACGGATCTGAAACCTTGCACATTAGCGAGTTCTATTTCATCTTCGCGGAAGCCTCCTTCAGGACCTATACAAATCGTAGTGGATGAATTTTGGGCGAAAGCCTGAGAAAAACTAATTGTACTATCGTTTAAACAGGCAATAAGTTTAGAGGATGAATTTTGGGTTCCAACCCACTTTTCGAAAGAAATCAAATAATTCAAGATTGGTTGATGAGCTTTAAGTGATTGCTTCATTGCAGCAATTGCAATACGATTAAGTCGATCTATTTTTATGTTCTTGCGTTCACTATGTTTGCATTGAATAAAAGAAATTTCGTTTATTCCTAGTTCAGTTGCCTTTTCAACGAACCATTCGATGCGATCCATGTTTTTAGTAGGCGCAACAGCGATGTGCAGGTAAGGCGAAATAGCTTTGATTGCTTCACGATGTGAAATTTCAACTTCCATGATTTTTTTAGAAGACGACAAGATTTTGCCTTTATAAAACGTTCCTTTACCGTCAGTAAAGTTTATTTCATCGCCAGATGACTTACGAAGTGCGTTTTGAATGTGTCGCATTTCTTCGTTTTGGAAGAGAGCGATGTTATTTTCGATAGAATTTGTGAAGAAAAGCACCATTTCGCAAAAATAAGAATTATGAATGCAATGTATTTCATACATTTGCACATCTTTACTAAAGTAGAGATTAGAAACCTTATCAATGGAGATATTAATAAAAATATTACAGTTAATCTTAAGCCTTTCAATTCTAGTAGTATTACATGAATGTGGGCACTTCTTTCCAGCTAAGTGGTTCAAAACACGTGTTGAAAAATTT
>CAZMKA010000135.1:1001-5863 GCA_964566605.1 uncultured Saprospiraceae bacterium
TTTACCTTTTTTTCAACCCAGGATTCGAGCTATTCAAAAAGAAAATAGGCGAAACTGAATATGGTGTAGGTTGGCTGCCCCTTGGTGGTTATGTGAAAATTGCTGGTATGATCGATGAAAGTTTCGATAAAGAGCAGATGCAAGGCGAACCTCAACCGTGGGAATTTCGATCAAAACCAGCTTGGCAGCGATTCATCATTATGATTGGTGGTGTAACTGTAAACTTAATTCTTGGGGTATTTCTATACATCATGATTTTTTCTGTTTATGGTGAAAAATATTTGCCAAATGAGGAAGTAAAATATGGGATATTCGTTGATTCTCTAGGATATGACGTGGGATTCCGTACAGGAGATAAAATCTTGAAATATGGAGATCAAGAATTTACTAAGTTCAATAGAGGAACTATAATCAAAGAAGTTGCTGTAAATGATTTAGCTTCAGTAACTGTTGATCGTCAAGGAGAGATTGTCGAAGTTCCAATCGATCCAAAATATGCTACACTTTTCGGTAGTTACAAAATGAAAGCTTACCGATTATTTGGTGCTCGAACGGAATTTATTGTAGGAGATGTGTTGAAAGGGAAAAAGAAATTCGGCTTATTTAAGAAAAGTGAAGACGGTCCTGGTGCAAAAGCAGGAATAGAAAAAGGAGATAAGATTGTAGGAATCAATGGATCTCCTATTAGCTTTTTTGACGAAGCTATAGATAAAGCAAAAGAACTTAAGGGACAAACAGTTCCTTTCACAATAGAGCGTAATGGTCAAACAATAACTAAGGACGTTTCTATCACAGAGAACGGAACCATGGGCCTTTACTTAGCTAGCATGGATGATTTTTTCAAGCACAATACCCAAGAATATTCATTGGGGCAAGCAATTCCAAGAGGTTGGAATGAATCAATAGGTTTTTTAGGAGATCAATTCAAGGCTTTCCGTCAAATGTTCCGTGGTAAAATAAAAGTACAAGATAGCTTAGGTAGTTTTATATCAATAGGTAATCTATTCCCTAGTGAATGGGATTGGAGAGCATTTTGGAATCTTACAGCAATGTTGTCCTTGATACTAGGTATCATGAATTTACTTCCTATTCCTGCATTGGATGGTGGATATATCGTATTCTTGATATGGGAAATGATCAGTGGTAAAAAAGTGTCTGATAAAACAATGGAGATTGCTAATACAGTAGGATTCTTTATCTTGATAGCATTGATGATTTTTGCCTTTGGGCTTGATATTTCAAGATTGTTTTAAGTATGGTAGATTTCTTTGAGTTTTTTGGGCTTAAGCCCAAATTTCAAATAGATATTAAAGAACTGAAGTTGCTCTATTACGAGAAGATGAGACAATTTCATCCAGACATGCAAATCGATGCATCAGATCAAGAAAAGGAAGAAACATTCAATCTCAGTTCAATAAATAATGATGCTTACAAAACGCTAAAAGACTTTCATTTACGTCTGAAGTACATCCTAGATACTTTCTATCCAGGTGATGAAGCACCTTCTAAATCCTTACCTCAACTATTTTTGATGGAGATGATGGATATGAATGAAGAGTTGATGGAATTGAAAATGGATTTCGATGAAGTCAAAGCTTCCAAAATGCGTTCTGAGATAGAGGGAAAGTTAGAGGAAATGAAGGCTTCAGTGCAAGCTGAAATAGAAGATAGTATTGTTTCGGAAACCGATGGGGTAACATTTGACAAGATTAATGAATACTTACTCCAACGAAATTATTTGCTTCGGGCACTGGAAAACATGAAAGCAGAATGAGACGAATAACACAATCACAGGTAATAAACACGAGTGTTGAGAAAGTTTGGGCTCAGGTATTTGAGCCAGAAAATTTTACTCGTTGGACAGAAGTATTCACGAAAGGATCCTATTACGAAGGCAGTCTAGAAGAAGGAAGTTCTGTACGATTTCTCGCTAAAAACACCAAAGGTCAAATCGATGGCATGGTAGGAGAAATTGCAGAGAATAAGAAGCATAAATTTCTATCCATACGTCATTTAGGTTGGGTCTTTAATGGAAAAGACGACACAACGAGTGAAGAGGTAAAATCATGGGCACCAGCTTACGAGAATTACCGATTTGAAAGCTTAGAAAACGGGCAAACACGCTTAACGATAGAAGCAGATTTAAGCGAAACCTATTATGAGCAATTTGAGGTATTATGGCCAAAAGCATTGCAAAAGATAAAGGAGTTGTGTGAAGGTGGTTAGTAAATAATAGTGACGGATATAAAATGATGAATCAACTAATTGGCATAATGAAATATTCATTTATATTTGCGTTCGCTAATATGCCGAAGTGGCGGAATTGGTAGACGCGCTGGATTCAAAATCCAGTATCCTAGGATGTGTGGGTTCGATTCCCACCTTCGGTACTAAAAGGACTTGCAGAGATGTAGGTCCTTTTTTTATGGGTTGGGGAATTGAAAATTAATTATCTATTATATAATAGTAAAGAAAGTTCAATATAGATTTAGCTAATATTTACAAATGAAAAATAGAAATCGTTTTTAAAAATAAAAATTTTCATATTTACTTCAATAAACTAAATCAATGATTGAAACAATAAACCATATAATAGATAACTGGAAAATTACAATTGCTGATCAAGGAACAAAAAATAAAGAAAACCCCAACAAACTAGACTTTGAAAGCAACTCAAGGGTTTGTTTATTTAAAAATTGCGAAGAAGTTATACGTATTAATCGAACCTCAGGTTTGTGTGATAATCATAAATTCCACAGGCACGATTTACTTTTATCTCTTGTTGATTCAAAAGACAATCCGCATAAAGTTCCTGCACACAAAGATATTATTGACTCAATGATTGAATGGTCGAAAACAAGGAATTTTAATTTGGATACTTTTTTCAAAGATATTTCCTTTTCAATTTTAGGCAATATTCCAGATGTCACAAGCTTAGCAAACGAGATAAACTATGAAAACGTTTGTATAAGTAATTTAAATGAAGTATTTAATAACTCAATTGCTATAGCTGAAAAACATTTTCCAGAATCTAATAATTCTTCATATCAACCACTATTAACACGAAGCGGAAATATTCCAATAATAGTTTTATCTCATGTTTTTATAGGATTAGTAATTTGTGAGGAAGCAAATCGAGGAGATAGGTGGCATTGTCGAAAAATAAGAAATGATGAAAAAAAAACTTCCAAATTAGGAGGTGCAATGCCTATAGCATATTATGCGGCTAGAACATTTGGGTGGGGAATTGAAATGGGTAAATCTGCTAGAAATTTAACACCGTAACAAAAAATTCAAATTTTGAAAAGCACAATTGTATTAAAAAAATATGTATATTTGGACATATTTTGTCTAAAATTATTTTGACCAATGAAGCCGTTAAGTGAAATTTTAAAATCTGCACGAGAAAGTAAAAACTTAATTCTAAGAAAAGTCAGCGCTAAAGTTGATATTGATCAGTCTCTAATCAGTAAATTTGAAAAAAATGAAAGAAAACCTACCAAAGAGCAAATTGTAAGGCTTGCGAAATTCTATAGACTATCAGAAAGCGAATTAATCATTAATTGGTATTCCGAAAAAATAGCTGAAGAGCTAAAATATACGTCTTCTACTTCAAAAATATTAAAAGTAGCTGAAGAAAAAATTCAATATTACAGAGCACAAGAAAAAAAGAAAAATCAAAATGAAAAATAAGAAAGTAAAAGTAGTAGAACTATTTGCAGGAGTAGGAGGGTTTCGACTTGGTCTGGAAAAAAGTAATTTTGAAATAGCATGGAGTAACCAGTGGGAACCATCAACAAAAACCCAACATGCATCAATGGTTTATGAAGCAAGATTTGGGAAAGAAAATCATTCTAATATAGATATTGCTCAAGTGCCTACTTGCGAAATCCCTGATCACGACCTATTATGTGGTGGTTTTCCTTGTCAAGATTATTCAGTAGCTACAACATTGAGTAATTCAGGCGGATTAAAAGGAAAAAAGGGAGTATTGTGGTGGTCGATTCATAGAATTTTAGAAGAAAAGAAAAGTAAAAAACCTAAATACCTATTCTTAGAAAATGTAGACAGATTACTAAAATCACCTGCAACACAAAGAGGAAGAGATTTTGCTGTTATGTTACAAAGTTTAAGTCAACTTGGTTATGCAGTTGAATGGAGGGTTATAAATGCAGCAGAATATGGAATGCCTCAACGCAGGAGAAGAGTTTTCTTTATTGGTTATCATAAGACTTCAGACATATATAAAAATTTAGTGAAATCAAATATTGAAGATTGGTTGGAACATGAAGGTACTATTGCTAGAGCTTTCCCCGTAAAAGAAATTAGTGAAACTAAACAGATTGATTTGGACGGTGATTTAGTACAAATAACTAATGAATTTAATAAAAATGGAAATTTATCGCCTTTCCAAAACACAGGCTTGATGTTTGATGGTAAAGTTTCAACAGTCAAAACGTTTCCAAACTACATTGGAGATTATAAAGTTTTAGGAGATATACTACAAAATGGTGAAGTTACAGACGAATTCTTTCTTAAAAATGAACCTTTGAAAAATGAAAAAAACATTATAAATAAAGATGGAACTTTAAGAACAATATCTACACAAAATCAAATGTGGGAATACTTAAAAGGGGCCAAGAAAGAACTTAGAAAAACTAAAGATGGGTTCGAATACAATTATAGTGAGGGAGGAATGATATATCCTGATGCACTAGATAATGCATCGAGAACTATTATTACTGGAGAAGGGGGAAGTTCACCTTCAAGATTCAAACATGTTGTTGAAAGTGAGAGGGGTTTGAGAAGATTAACACCAGTAGAACTCGAGAGACTAAATATGTTTCCTGACAACCACACGA
>CAZMKA010000135.1:5873-9596 GCA_964566605.1 uncultured Saprospiraceae bacterium
GGAAATGCATTAGTTGTTGGAATTATTGAAAAAATTGGTATTGAATTATATAATAAAATCAATGGAAAATAAATATAATATATCATCGGCCAATTCCATCTTAAAATATGCTAAAAAATTAAAAGGTAGTTCTTTAAATGAAGCTTGTGGAGATGAAATAAAAAAGCACGGATTTAAGGGAAAAGGCAATTTTGGTCAAATTTTAGAAAAATACTATTTTGGTTATGAACCTAACTCAAAAGCAGAACCTGACTTTAAAGAAGTTGGTATTGAACTAAAATCAAGTCCATTAAAATTGTTAAAAAACGGAGAATTCCGATCCAAAGAAAGACTTGTTTTAAACATAATAAACTACTTAGAAGTACATAAAGAAGATTTTAATAATAGTTCATTTTGGAAAAAAAATTCTCATTTACTCCTTGTGTTCTATTTGCATGAAAAACAAGTAAACATATTAGACTATATTATCAAATTAGTAGGTGATTGGGAATACCCAGAAGAAGATCTAAAAATAATTAAACAAGATTGGGAATTCATTAATGAAAAAGTTAAAAATGGCAAAGCCCATGAGTTATCGGAGGGAGACACATTCTACCTTGGAGCCTGTACAAAAGGCTCTACAGCATTAAAATCGTTTAGAGACCAACCATTCAACAAAAAAAAGGCTAAGCAAAGAGCGTATTCTTTAAAACAAGGATATGTTAATCATATAATTGCCAGTATTGCTCAAGACGAACCAGCAGTTTATGGGAAAATTATTAATAAGCCCGAAATAATTGAAAAAGCGCGGTCAATTGAAGAAATTGTAATTTTGAAATTTCATCCATTCTATGGAAAATCATCAAAGCAAATTGAAAAAGAATTAGGAGTTAAATTAAATCAAAAAGCTAAAAGTTATTTTGCAAGCCTTACAAATTCTATTTTAGGTCTAGAACTGGGTCAAAAAATAGAAGAATTTGAAAAGGCTGATATAAAAGTTAGAACAATTAGACTGAAATCAAATGACCTTCCAAAGGAAGATATTTCATTTGCTACATTTAAATATGAAAGTCTCATCAAAAAAAAATGGGAAGATTCTGAGTTTAAAAATATTTTAGAAAGTAAATTTTTCTTTGTGTTTTATCAATTTGAAAATAATAATTTAATTTTAAGAAAAGTGAAATTTTGGAATATGCCATACTCAGATATTATTGAAGCTAAAAAGGTGTGGAAAAAGATGGTGAAAGTTCTAAAAAACGGCACAATTGTTAAAGAAGTAACAAAAAAAGATGTAAGAAAAACGAATTTTCCAAAAAAATCTGAAAATATGGTAAGTCATGTTAGACCGCATGCTAAAAATAGAGAAGACACATATAAATTACCATTTCCAGATAAATTAACTGGATTAACAGAATACACAAAACATAGTTTTTGGTTGAATGCAAGTTATGTAAGAGATGAAATTTACCTTAAGTAGATGAATTTATTGAATTATAAGAATCACTTTAAATTGACCAAAATATAGACTACTCCTGCACCTCAACACTCTCTGTTTCTATTTTACTCAACAACTCCATTTCTCCTCTATCAAACATCCCCGCCAATTCATCTAGTGGCGTCGTTTTATCCGCTTTGTAATTGTTGTAATCTTGAAACAACACACCACCTGCCCTTCTATCATTATATGCTTCTCGAAATCGAATACCACCTTTTCCAGTATGGTAAACATAGGCCAAGTAATCAATCTTTGATTCTTTTCTACTTACCCAATATCTGAAAACATCTGTGTAATCATCTCCTCCTCCTTCTTCTTGAAAACGCACCTCTATCTCGTCATAAGCAATCCCTTTTATCTTAACTTTTCGCACATACGATAATACCACAGATTCATCTTGTAATTTATAGGGTAATGAAGCAAAATATATTACTGAATTCAAACTATTTTTCACTCCACGCACTCTTTTCTCGTCTAGTTCCGTCTCTTTTCCATCAACTTTGTATATAAAATCTCCATTCGATATAAAGACATCAATAAGATTTCCAGCCTTATTTTTCTTTGAAGAAGTATAAGCATAACGACCATCACTGAAATGTACAAATGAATAATTTCCTCCTCTAAATTCAAAACGAAATTCTTGATCTTCATAAGAATCTCCTCCGTGAAAAGCAATTGCTTTTTCCATGATTATGGTTGATTTATCTGATTTTTGAGCATTAGCCGAAAAAAAACTAAACGCCAATAATACAATTGTCAATAAGATGGACATTTTCATACATTCTTTTTTTTGCAAATGTACTTTTTAAAATGACCTGAAAATAAAATTAATCCTCCTTTCAACTAAACTTGTTTTCTGACCGATAGTTTTATTCATATATCGCAAATAGTATTACTATATTTACTTGTATAATGAGCAAACTCAAAGAAGTCATATCTGTTTTTTTTCGTTTGGGCTGCATTGCTTTCGGAGGTCCTGCAGCGCATATCGCGATGATGGAAGAAGAAATTATCGAAAAAAGAAAATGGATTACCCAGCAACATTTCCTTGATCTTATAGGAGTTACCAATCTTATTCCAGGCCCGAATTCTACCGAAATGACCATGCATTGTGGATATGAACGAGCAGGATGGAAAGGGCTAATTGGCGCTGGATTTTTCTTTATTCTACCAGCGGTTGTTATCACGTGTATTCTCGCTTACATCTATAAAGAATATGGCAAAATCCCTGAGATTAAACACATGCTATATGGCATAAAGCCAGCTGTGATTGCTATCATTCTTAGTGCGAGTTATAAGCTTGGTAAAAAGGCTTTGAAGAATTGGCAACTTGGTGTTCTTGGTGTGTTGGTTTTGATAGCTGCATTGATGGGATTGAATGAAATATTTGTTCTTTTAGGAGCAGGGATAATAGGTGGGATTCTTTATTATTTGGCTTCCGCCAAAAGGGTGAACTCAGTTACACTTTTTCCTCTTGCTCTATCTATACCATCATGGAAGACATTCTTTAGCTTTCTGAAAGTAGGGTCTATTTTATATGGATCTGGTTATGTATTGTTTGCTTTTCTTGATGCTGAGTTGGTGAGTACCGGGATATTAAGTCGGGCAGAATTGATGGATGCTGTTGCGATCGGTCAATTAACGCCCGGTCCAGTTCTATCTACAGCGAGTTTTATAGGTTGGCAACTTGGAGGACTTAAAGGTGCTCTTGCTGCAACTGTTGGTATCTTTTTACCATCCTTCGTATTTGTTCGTTTGATCAATCCATTGGTTCATAAAATTCGAAAATCTCCTCTTTTATCTGCGATGTTAGATGCTGTGAATGTTGCAGCAGTAGGTGTTATTCTAGCTGTTTGTATAGAGATGGGAATAGAGTGTATTGTGGATTGGAAAACAGTATTGATTGCTATCAGTAGTGCAGCAATGCTATTTGGGATTAAGAAGGTGAATAGTATGCATATTGTTTTATTCGGAGGGATAATGGGTTACATCCTTTCCTTTGTTTAAAACAGATTGAACTCTATAATGGCGGAGAAATTAAGTTTTATCCATTGATACTCTTCGTCGAAAATGCTCAACAGGGCTAAGGCTGTCAGCCCATCGGCTTTCGCCGTTCCCTCACTTGAAGTACTGCCATACTTCATCAGCCTTAAGGCTGAATCGATTGGTCATGCTTTTCTCCTCGATTATCTTTGGAGGCATATTCATAAGTGCCCTAAAATGTTGTTTATAAGCTAATTAAGTATTAT
>CAZMKA010000136.1:0-9502 GCA_964566605.1 uncultured Saprospiraceae bacterium
GTAAATGAGTCAATATTAAAAGGTGCTGAAGCTGTAGCTGATAAGGATATATCTGTAGGAATTGAAGCTATATCAGCTTTGCAAAAGGCATATGAATTAGCTGAAAAAAAATTCGAAAAGAAAGATGCCCTAAAGTCTATGGAATTACTTGATAAAAATGTTATTGAGAATGTGGCAATAGTTGCATACCAGAATAAAGACTGGAAAACTGCTTATGATGCATTTCAAGCAACAATTTCTTTAGGAGGAATTTTATCTGACTTAGGAGGTGAGACAACAATGACAGATGAAAGAAAAGAAGACATAATGATGAATTCTGTTTCTGTTGCAGCTCAAGAAGGTTCAGGAGTTGATTTAGGTCCTGTTGTAGAAAAAGCTTTAGGGATGAATATTTCGAATGCTACACTTTATCAATTAGCATATACTGCTTATGAGAAAACGAATAAAACTAAAGCTGTAGAGTATTTAACAAAAGGAGTAGAAATGTTTCCTGAAGATACAGCTTTGTTGTTTGCTCAAATCAACTATTACTTATCAGAAGGAAAGCTTGAGTTGTTAATTGAAAAATTAAAAGCAGCAATTAAAGCCGATCCAGAAAATGCTTCTGTATATTCAGTTTTAGGTAATACTTATGACCAATTGTATGGTAAAGTAGCAGATGAAGGAGATGATGTAAAAGCTGAAGAATATTTCAATGGAGCTCTTGAATATTACAACAAAGCGATAGAATTAGATGGAAAGTCTTTTAATTCGTTTTATGGACTAGGTGTGCTTTATTTTAACAAAGCGGCAAAAGTTGGTAGAGATTTAAACGAGTTAGGTAGTGACTATTCGCCTGCAGGAATCAAAAAATATGATGACTTGAAAGCTAAAATGAATGGATTTTATGAGCAATCCTTCCCTTTCTTAGAAAAAGCTGAAATGATTAAACCAAATGATCCAGCTGTACTTCAAGCATTAAGAGAATATTATGCAAGAACTGGTAAATTGGAAAAGTCTAATGAGTATAAAGTAAAAATGGAAGCTTTAGAATCGGCTGGAAACTAAAGTATTTAATTTCCCACAAAATACAAAGGTTGCTATGATAATTCATAGTGACCTTTTTTTATTGAATAGTACATAGTATCTAAAGAAATACTATAATTTCACTTATCTATATTAGATAAACTTTAACTTTTTTTAACAATAAAGTAACTTTTTAAAGGAATTATTAGTTATAAGTGTAACCATACTGTTTTTATATTTGTCCTTAAGTTGTTATTCGCCCAAATGCACAATTGAATATTTATGAAAAAGACATTACTACGTTACTCGATTTATTTTTTTATATTATTAAGTATCTTTAGTTTCATTACACTGAATATTGACAACAATCAGTTTCCCTTATTAAGTTTTGGAAATCAATTTGAAAGTTTTGATGTGCAATCTTCTACACTTCCTGACGTAGAAGCCATAAAAAATACACTGATTTTCTTCAGAGAAATGTTTAGCCTTTAAGCTTTATTTAATTACTACTTAATTCTTTTTATACCCATTTAGGAAGTCTTGAATTTCCATTTTTCTCTTTCCTTGTAGTTGAACCTTCAATGCTATTATATAGCCATCTTGCGCGTAAATTCTCAACTCTTTTTTCAAAAACTCATAAGAACCCACATCATTTTCATGAGATTCGTTTACCTTCCTACATTCAATAATATTAAACTGTAACTCATCTAGTATTGTCCAAGCTGTGGGGTAAGGACTAAGACCTCGAATAAAATCATATACTACATCTATTGATTGATTCCAATCAATTTTACATGTATCATGATATAATTTAGGCGCTTTTGATACTAAGCTTTCATCTTGAGGTATTAATTTAACATCATTTTTTTCAATCGCATTTACAGTTTTCAATATAACTTCAGCTCCTAAAAATCTTAGTTTTTCATATACAACGCCAGTTGTATCATTACTTCCAATTTCAAGCTTCTCTTGAAACATAAAATCTCCAGTATCAATTGCATGCTTTAATTTAAAGCTAGTTACTCCAGTTTCTTTTTCACCTCTTATGACCGCCCAGTGAATAGGAGCTGCACCCCTGTATTTGGGCAATAATGAACCATGTAAATTATATGTACCCATTTTGGGCATATCCCAAACAACAACGGGTAACATTCTAAATGCAACTACTATTTGCAAATCAGCTTTATATGATTTTAATTCTTTAATAAAGCTTTCAGCTTTTAAATTTTTAGGTTGAAGAACTGGAATATTATTTTCTTCAGCATATTTTTTAACTGCTGTTTTTAATACTTTTTTACCACCTCTACCTCCAAGTTTATCTGTGGCTGTTATTACGGCTACCACATTGAATTTGTTTTTGATTAAGATATCTAAAGAGGGTACTGCAAAATCAGGAGAACCCATGAATATTATTCTCATATTAATTCCATTTTGTTGTTATAATTTTCACGTGTTCCTTAGTAGCAATCGATTTATCTAAAAATATTATTCCCATAAAGTAAAGATCCACAGAGTATTTACAATCTATATCTTCTTTGATAGTATTCCAGGCATTTGTCATACCTTTAGACCAATAGATATCATCAAATACTAAAATTGCCGTTTGACTGCACTTTTCTTTTATTTTATAATAATATTCAATAGTAGCTTTTTCTCTATGATTACCATCAATAAATGCAAAATCAATTAAAGAACAATCTTTTAAATATTTATCTAATGTTAAATCGAAGTTACCTTCAATAATATTAAGATTGCTTATTTTTAAAACTTTCTTTTGGTAATCAATAAGCTTAACAAACGCTTTATTTCCCTCAAAACTAATAACTTTTCCTTTTGTTGATTTTGCTAAATACAATGAAGATAAGCCTAAACTAGCTCCTAGCTCAAGGCAATGTTTAGCCTCTTCATACATAACTATTCTTGATAATATCTGTAGTTGTGCACTTGAACTCAATTGTTGCTTAGCAACTTCACTAATTTTTTTGGATGAAGTATTTGAATAGCTTGAACCTGCACCTAAATCAACAATTTCTATATCGTTATGATTTTGTAACAATTGATGTCTTATTCCTTCTAATTCTCCGAAATGGTAAAATTGTAATTTATGATCGACAATATACTGTACTAGACCCTTTACTCCAACAGGTTTGATTCTATTGATTTGTCTTGAATTAATAATAAATCTTAATATTGAAAGGATTTTATGCAAACTAGTTTAATTCTTGTACTTTTATATAAAAAACACCAAGTAAGCATTATTATATGAAAATTCATCAACTATTTATCATCTTTTCTTTTACTCTTTTTTTATTAAGTTCAACTTGTTTTTCTCAAGTAAGCTTTCAAAAAATTGATAACTATATATCATCTGAAGATTTAACTTTTAATACTATGATCTCGATTGATCTAAATCAAGATTTAATTGAAGATATAATTCATTTTGATAATGGTAATAGAGTCATTGTTAATTTAAATAATAGATTAGGTAGAGATTGGAAAAGGATTGAAGGACCTGTTGTAGGAGGTAATGTGTGGGGAGGTGTCGCTGTTGATTTAAACAATGATGGTTTTACTGAAATTATTTGTGGAGCTACCTTTACACCTATTGAGATTTATACTTTTAATCATGAAACCTCGCAATTTATTTTATATCAAACATTACCATCAAATATTTTTGTTCAAAATATTAATGCGGTTGATATAAATAAAGATGGCTTTTCCGATGTATTTATTTGTAATGATCTAGGTGAAAATCATTTTTATATGAGTAACGAAGGTGTTTTAGAAGAGTTTGACTTAATAGATTTTTCAACACCTATTGAATCTGATGCTGCTGGAAACTATGCATCTCAATTTATTGATTTTGATCTTGATGGTGACGAAGATTTATATATAACTAAATGTTCTGCTTTTGCTGATGAACCTGATGATCCTAGAAGGATTAATCAGCTTTTTGTAAATGATGGAAATGGTAACTTCACAGAGAATGGAGCCGCTTTTAATATCAATACAGGAGCTCAAAGTTGGGCAAGTGATTTTGGTGACCTAGATTTAGATGGAGATCTTGATCTTATTGTTGCAAATCATTTTGAAGATCTACAATTATATGAGAATATCAATAATGAAGAATTCGTTGAAGTTCAAGCTACAAGTAATCTATCATTACAGCATTTCTTTTTCCAAGTGGCACTTCAAGACGTAAACAACGATGGATATGAAGATATTATAATTACCGAAAATTCTGTTGAGATTTATTTAAATAATGGAGATTTTACTTTTAATAAACTCGATTTATCCTCTAGTCAAACTAATACTTCTAGTAGCTTTACACTTGGAGATTATAATAATGATGGTCAGGTTGATATTAATATGAAAAATGGATCATTTTCATCTACTAATGATACAAGGATAGTATTACAAAATAGTGAAAATTCAAATAATTGGATTAAATTTTCTCTTGAAGGAACAACTGATAATATTAATGCTTTAGGTACAAGAGTACGTGTTTATGCGAATAATATGATACAGAATAAGATTAAAAGATTTGGTCGTTCATACGGTGTTCAATTTGCTAATCAATTACATTTCGGAATAGGCAATGGAGTAATAGTAGACTCAGTAGAGATTTTTTGGTTGAATGGAGATGTTGAAAAATTTCACAATCTAGATATAAATGAAACACACTACATTAAGCAAAATGAATGTAATGTAATCGCTGAAAACTACACGATTTCAAAAGATATATTTTGTGAAAATGAAACTGCAATTTTCGAACATGATTCTGATAATTTCATAGAATGGAACACTAATGAAGTTGAAAAAGAAATTGCTATTGATCAAGAAGGACTTTATTTTTCACGATATAATGATGTGGAAAGTTGTACATTGAATGCTTGGAAAGCATATGTAGAATATAAAGAAATAGAAAGTGCAACAGTAGAATCAATAGTCTTAGATGATGAAGGTTTGTTACCTTGTCCTGAAGAAGAAATTATACTTAGTGTAAATGATTCAGACGCATTATGGAATGATGACATCGTTTCTAGTGAATTTTCAAGTACAACTGAAGGTACTATTAATGTAAAGTATTCTGAAAATTGCATTGATTATGATTTGACTCTGAATAGAGTAGACATATCTTTTAACTTCGAATCACCTGACGATTTTTATGAATATACAAGTGGTCAAGATATTGAAATTGATGTAACTAATCCTTTTGCAGAATGGTATTATGATATTAATCAAGATCCATTTTATGTAGGGAATGAATATGTTTTTCAAAATGTAATAGATGATCAAGAAATATCAATACTTAATCGAACACAATATAGATATAAAGATAGCTTAGGGATTTTCAATTTTGATAATGCAAAAGTTCCTCCGTCTAATATTAATTATTCAACTTATTTTACAGTAAATAGTCCTTTACTTTTAGAAAGTATACAAGTTAAATCTGTTGCACCTGGTGATAGAGCTATAGAGATTTTAAGTACTACAGGATCTTTAGAAGCATATGTAATTACATCTATTCCTGAAGGTGAATTTGATGTTGAGCTGAATGTAATACTTAATGAAGGGAATTATATTATAAGAACAAACCAAAATCAGAATCAATCAAGTTTTAATTCTAATGGCCCTTTATTATATCAAGAAGAAGATTCTTCTAACCCTTTTCCTTTTACCGACGAAAACGAAACAATTAGTATTACAGGAGGTGACTCAGAAGAATTATATTACTTCTATAATTGGAAAGTTTCAAGTTTAGAGGATAAAGAATGTATTGATGGATTTTATGAAACGGAATTAAAAATGATTAATTCTGTAGGGGAAGAGTTAAAAGAGATAATAAAATATAATAGTTTGGTTTCGGACGTATTGACTATTCAATATGAAGGGAATCATAATTTTACCTTATATGATTCCCGCGGGGTATTGATAGCGAGAGAGGATTTCATGAATCAAACGGAATACGTAATGAGTAATCTTGTAAATGGCACTTATTATTTAGTAATCGAGCAAGTGGCTTACAAAGTTATCAAACAATAGTTTTGGGCTTAAAGCCCAAAATAATAAAGCAATTGTAGATTATAGAGCTAAGATTTCAGCCATACGAATCATATCTTTACTTGGCTCCTTAGTTTTATTAATAGCGTCATCAAACGTTGTGTATGATATTTTATCATTCACAACACCTAATGCTAATCCTTTTTTTCCATCAATTAATGCATTTACGGATTCATGACCAAGTCTACTTGCTAATAAACGATCAGCAGCTGTAGGAGAACCTCCTCTTTGTTGATGTCCTATAACCGTTACTTTCGTTTCATATCCATCAAATTGCTCATTAACCTTTCTAGCAATTTCATAAGCTCCACCATTCTGATTTCCTTCAGCAACCACAACTAGATTAAATAACTTTTTCCTTTTTGTACTTTTCTTAAGTTGCTTAACTAAATAGTCAATATCATTATCTTCTTCAGGTAAAAATATTGACCCGGCACCAGTACAAATCCCAGTATATAATGCTATATATCCACTGTGACGCCCCATAACTTCAACAAAAAATAATCTATTATGTGAATCAGCAGTATCTCTTATTTTATCCAATGCTTCAACAGCTGTATTTACTGCTGTATCAAATCCTATGGTGAAATCAGTCCCATAAATATCATTATCTATTGTTCCAGGTAAACCTATGAATGGGATATCATATTCCTCTTGAAAGATTTTAGCACCAGTAAAAGTACCATTACCGCCTATTGCAATACATGCATCAATCCCATGTGCACTTAATGACTCGTAAGCTTGTTTTCTACCTTCTTTCGTTCGGAAATCTTCACTTCTTGCAGTTTTAAGAATAGTACCTCCTCTTTGTATGATTTGTCCTACACTAGGTCTATTTAAAGTCGTTATATCTCCTTCAATCATCCCTTGATAACCTCTGTTGATTCCATGAACATGCAAGTCATGATAGCTAGCTGTACGCACAACTGCTCTTATTGCAGCATTCATACCTGGTGCATCTCCACCCGAAGTAAAAACTCCTATTCTTTTAATATTATTTGCCATGTGTTGATCTGATTTTATTTCTATAGTATTCTACGAGTCCTTTACTTGTATCTTTTACTATATTTTTAACTTCTATATTTCTTTTAAAAGCTTTTTCTCTTATTTCTTTCTCCATCATGAAAGCCATAGAACCTATGAAATGATGAGGAAATCCAACTGCCAAATTATCAATATTTTTAATATAAAATTGTTCTAATCTAGAATTAATTATTTTTTCCTTACTCTTTTTATTGAGACAGTTAAGTAAGGTTGAATAGCTCGATAAAGTAGACTTAACATTATCACTTGAATATATTTCATTTAATACGTCTTTGAATTGTATGGTATTCGAAAGATTTTCTACTTCTGAATTGTCAAATTCTCCTTGATTCCATATTCTTATAATCTCCCTTGCAATATCATATCCACTAGCATAATCTTCAAAAATATATCCCAAGTTTAATTTTGGTCTCTCTATTTTCGCACCATCCCAATATGCTGAAGCGCTTCCAGTTCCTATAATGTGAATATAACCTTTAGAATTACCAATTGTAGCTAGTGCAGCAGCTTGAAGGTCATTAGAAAAAGTGATGTTAGCTAAAGGGTGTATTTCTTTTATTCTTTTTTGGGCTCGAGCCCAAAAAACTTCTTCAAAACCAGTACCAAAGAAAAATATATCGGTAATCTGTTGGCTACATTCTAATATCGGTAATTCAGATAATGGCTGAGTAAGTGGTGAAAAACCAGCTTTTTTATGTGTTGTTACTTGTCCATTTTGTTCTAAAATGTGGGTAACACAAGTGGTCGCTCCACAATCAATCAGCATATATGTTATCATCGAGAATCTTTTTAATCAAAAGTGGTTTAACAAAAGGTTATATTTGTCCAAAAATATAAAAAATGAAAGTAGTTTGTGTTATTGGAAGTGGAACAATGGGTAATGGGATTGCTCATGTTTTTGCAATGAATGGATTTCAAGTTAATCTGATAGATATCTCTCAAGAAGCTTTGGATAGGGGATTAACGACAATTACCAAAAATCTAGACCGTATGATTGCAAAAGAAAAAATAACAGATAATGACAAGCAATCCACTTTAAATAATATAAAATCATTTACTTCTCTTGAAAATGGTGTTGCCAATGCTGATTTAGTTGTAGAAGCTGCTACGGAAAATATTGATTTAAAACTAAAGATATTCAAAGATCTTGATACTCATTCTCCTGAAAAATGTATTCTAGCTTCTAATACTTCTTCTATATCTATCACTAAAATAGCAAGTGTTACCAATAGACCAGACAAGGTAATAGGAATGCATTTTATGAATCCTGTGCCGATTATGAAATTGGTTGAAGTAATAAGAGGATATAAAACGAGTGATGCTGTTACTGAGACAATAATGAAATTGTCAGGTGAATTAAGTAAGATTCCTGTTGAAGTAAATGATTATCCAGGTTTTGTTGCTAATAGGATTCTAATGCCAATGATTAACGAAGCTATTTATAGCCTTTTCGAAAATGTAGCTGGTGTTTCAGAGATTGACACTGTGATGAAACTGGGAATGGCACATCCTATGGGGCCTTTACAATTAGCGGATTTCATAGGGCTAGATGTATGTTTATCAATATTAAGAGTGTTACAAGATGGCCTTGGTTCTGATAAGTATGCTCCATGCCCCTTATTAGTAAATATGGTGACTGCAGGTGATTTAGGAAGAAAATCAGGTAAAGGATTTTATGACTATAGTCATGGTGGGAAAGAATTAATAGTAGCCTTTAAGAATTAATTAATATATAATTCACAAACAAATATCGTTTAGTAAAGGATGAAGATTTTCAAACAATTAGATAAGTTAGTAGGAAAGGGATTTTTAGGCCCTTATCTCATTTCATTTCTAGTTGCTGAATTTGTTTTAGTATTGCAATTTATATGGCAACATATCGACGATTTTATAGGTAGGGGAGTATCAATTGCTGTATTAATGGAGATGGTGTTTTTCTATTCATTAACAATTATACCTCTTGCTTTACCAATCTCCATTTTGATTTCGTCAGTTATGGTTTATGGTAATTTAGCTGAAAAATATGAGCTTACTAGTTTTAAATCAGCTGGAGTAAGTATGCTACGAATATTGAAACCGGGAATTTTAATAGCATTATTAACTGCAGGATTTTCATTATTTGCTTCTAATTATCTAAAACCAAATGCGTTCTTATCTTTTTATCAGATTTTTGACAATGTAAAAAGAGCAAAGCCAACACTTACTATCGATCAAGGAATCTTTAATTATGATTTTAAAGGATACGCAATTAGGGTAGGAGAGAAAGAGAAAGATGGTCAAGGGATAAATGATGTTCTTATATATGACCAAACAGATAGGCGAGTACTAGGATTAATAACTGCAAAGAGAGGAAAAATGTATACCTCAGCAAATGGACAATTTTTCACGA
>CAZMKA010000137.1:0-1399 GCA_964566605.1 uncultured Saprospiraceae bacterium
AAGTAAATGGTCAGGATATTATCCAAATTCGTAAATTATTATTGGGTCATTACGATGAATTCCCATTAAATGATAGTTGGAGATTTTTTGATGCAGACCAGTCGTTTATCGATCCAGCTAATCCATGGATTAATACAATCGAAGATGGCGTTAACATTCCTAATCTTTCAAGCAATACAATTGCTGATTTTGTAGGTGTGAAAGTGGGTGATGTAAATGAATCTGCGATGGATGGATTTACAAGTGGAATCGATACAAGGTCTGGTGAGACGATTACATTTGACGTTGCGCCAATTGCTTTCGAAGCAGGCGACTATGGACAGATTGTTATTGCTAAAAACGATGATAAGATTATTGAGGGTCTACAATTAGGACTTACATATGACACTGAAATGTTTGAGGTAATTGATGTACTTATCGAGGGAGAAGTGGCAAGTGAAGCACAAGTTAAGCAGATGCCTGGAGCTATTAAATTATTACTTTCTAGTGATGAAATAGGGCAGGGTATTGTATTGAATGTGCGAGCAAGCAAGGACATGTCGACAACAGGAATGAAGCTTAATGATGAAGTGTTTATGAATATGGCTTACGCCCAAAGTGAAGGTGAAATGAATGTAGAACTTCGTGAAAGCACTCTTGAGGTGCCGAGTGAAATTACGTTTAGTATGAATCAAAACGAACCAAACCCTTGGATGAATTTGACGAATATATACTTTACTAGTCCTACAAGTGAGAAAGGAGATTTCAGAATAATGGATACAAATGGAAAAGTTATTTTGAATAAAGTTATTGATTGCACGAAAGGTGAAAATAACATTGTTGTGTATAACAATGAATTACCAGCAAGTGGAATTTATTACTATGAATTAAGCATAGGAAGTGTAAGACAGATGAAGAAAATGATTCTTATAAAATAGATCATAAAATATATGTTGATTAATAAAAACGGGTTGTTCTTAAAAAAAGAGCATCCCGTTTTTTTCGTAAATCCATGTTTTCACTATAAGCACCCAGAACCAATTAATCCAGTAAAACAAGCTTCCTTCTTCCCAGATGGGCGATGTGCTGAGCAAAGCCGAAGCAAGGTTGAACGAACGTTTCCAATATTTAACTGCAGTTAAATATAGTGAGAGAACCTCGCGCATACCGCGAGGCTGCGGCTGCATATAGTGAGAGAACCTCGCGCTAATCGCGAGGCTGCGGCTGCTGAACGTTTCCAATAATCCATCTCCCATTAGCACCCAAAACTAATTAATCCTATACAGTAGTTTCCTTCTCCCAGATGGGAGAAGGATCAAAGGTTGAGGGGGAAATAGCACAGTCGAAGCAAAGGGGAACTAGCCCCCTCCCACACTTCTTAACCAAATCTTGAATCGTTCGCCATCCCGCCGGCTTTCGC
>CAZMKA010000137.1:1499-9462 GCA_964566605.1 uncultured Saprospiraceae bacterium
CGTTCACTCACTTGAAGTGCTGTCGCTCTTCATCAGCCAAAGGCTGAATCGTTCGCCATCCCGCCGGCTTTCGCCGTTCACTCACTTGAAGTGCTGTCGCTCTTCATCAGCCAAAGGCTGAATCGTTCGTTCACCCATTTGGGTGAAGACAAATGTTAAGAAACAATATATTTTTGTGTTAAAAAGCTAATGAAAAGGATATTTTTAATAACACTAATACTAGGAGGGGTCTTGGGCTTGTCAGCGCAAGGGCCTTTAATTACTGAGATCAGTTATGATAATAATTACGATCAAGATGATCCATTTGGGATAGACAGCATAGAGTACGTAGAAGTTTATATAAACAATCCGCAACCTACAGATTTAACTTCTTTTATCGTAGCCACTTATAATCCAGATTCAGGAGATAACACAGTTGCAAATCTTCATAAGTGGAGAAATTTAGAAGATACTCTACGTACTTGGGCAACACCAAATGGAAAATATTATGTAGTTGAATTTCCAGACTCTACTTTTTTCGATTTTCCTATTGGGGGAATGAATGATGGACAGAATGGTGTGGCATTAATTGAAGTAGGCACTCCAAATATTGTTCATCAATTTTGGCGCTATGAAACTTGTGAAGATTTTACTGCAGCAGATGGTCCAGCTACAGGAGCAACTTCTGATCCTATTACTACTGATTTTAGTCGAGTTTGTGGTTCATCAGGTGTCTCTCTTGTTCAAATGAATTCTGCATTATCAACTTTTGTAACCTTACAACAGAATGGTTTTGGGGATTGGGAGTTAGCAGCAAATACCTCGAGAATAGCACCTTTAGAAAATGATTCAAATGTTCCAGTAGAGTTAATTAATTTTGATGCATTCAGAAAAGAAACTAATGTTAAATTGGAATGGTCAACAGCTTCAGAGGTTAATAACGCATATTTCGAAGTTTTGTATTCCACTAATGGTGTTGATTACAAAGCTATAGGTCAAGTTGATGGAAAAGGAGAATCAAGTGAGCGTACTTCTTATGACTTTTTACATTTAAATGTTGAAAGTGATATAAATTATTACAAGCTTTCCCAATATGATTATGATGGTAAAAGTGAAATGTTTGATGCAGTTTTGGTCAGAATGGCTAATGAAAATTCAATTTCAATATATCCTACAGTAGCATTTGACTATATTCAAGTGGAAGGAGCTAATTTTTCTGATGATTATATTATTTTAGGAGTTGATGGACGTATCTTACAAAAAGCAAATATGAATTCCACGCCTATTGATGTTAGCTTTTTAAATAACGGAACATATTTTCTTAAAATAGGAGATGTAGTTAAACGCTTTATTATCAATAAGTAATAGAATGTTTTTTTCTAATTAGTAATAAAATATTAAGTGCCCTAATGTTATAATTTCATTAAGGGCATTTTTTATTTTTGGACAAAATTTGATAGAATTTTATTTAGTGTTATACATGACAATTTTGTAATATGATTGTCATTTTTTCTCAAATAAAGAATAGATTTTCTATGAAGCAGTTCTGTTTTATGTATCTTGCGCCTATAATATCTAAGTATGCAAACTGTAAAATTTTCAAAAGTTGATCCTAATCAATTTTTCAAAACAGCGAGACACCGTGTAAATCAGTATTTTGAGCAGAAAAAAATAGAAAGGACAGGTACATATCGTATCTATTTGAAATCCATAGTCATGTTATCTCTTTATCTAGTGCCATTCATTTTAATGTTGGCAGGAGTAATTAGTGGTTGGGGTAGCATTGCTGCTTACGGAGTAATGGGACTAGGAACTGCTGGAATCGGTCTATGTATAATGCATGATGCTAATCATGGTACCTTTAGTAAATACAAGATTGTAAATCGTTTAATGGGTTATACAATGAATCTTATAGGAGGTTCATCATTTACTTGGAAAGTACAACACAATATATTGCACCATTCATTTACGAATATATACGAATTAGATGAAGATATTGAAGATAAGCCTTTTCTAAGACTCTCTCCTCATGGAAAGAAAAAATGGTATCATAAGTTTCAACATATCTATGCTTGGGCTTTATACGGTTTAGCAACTGTGTCATGGATATTGTTTAAAGATTTCAAACAATTATTTATTTATCATGCTAAAGGTGTAACAAAAGATACTGGTTTCGATCCTACAAAAGAAACGATAGCTCTTTTTACATCAAAAACATTATATGTTAGTTTACTTTTAATTTTACCTATGTTTTTCGTTGCAAAATGGTATATCATTATTCTAGGTTTTCTATTAATGCATGTTGTTGCTGGATTTATGATTACAGTTGTATTTCAGCTAGCACATGTTGTAGAAGGCGCAGAGCATGTACACTTGGAACGACAGTCTGTATTAGATAATACTTGGGCACTTCATCAATTAGCTACTACAGCTAATTTTGCTAACAAAAATAGATTCTTAACTTGGATCATAGGTGGATTGAATTATCAAATTGAACATCATCTATTCCCTCATATTTCTCACATTCATTACCCTGAGATATCCAAAATTGTAAAGAAAACTGCACAAGAATGTGGTCTAAAATACAATGAGTTTGTTACAATGTTTGGTGCAATGAAATCGCATGCAAGAATGCTTAAGCAAATAGGTATAGCTTAGTTGAGTGTTGGTTGATTTACATCAAAAATGTCTTGTCATGTATTAAATGAAATATTTATATGATTCATGTTTTGTAGTACTAAAGATGTTCATTATTACTTCGATTTAAATCCTTTGTATTTATTATACCTCTTACTTTCATCTATTGATTGTATAAGGATAGCATAGAAGTAAATTGTATTACCTACATAATCATCACAAGCTGTTCAATTAAATCTTATTTTATTCTCTATGTCATAAATAGAGGCATTACCTATAAAGTCAAAACTGGCTGGTTCAAAGCCTAGACTTTTTTGTTATTTTTTTGGGCAATGCAAAAAAGTAAGAAGACTCCTTTAAATGTTGTTCACTTAAAATAACCTATAAATTCATTGGCCTTGAACCCGATTCCGGTGAAAAGTCACGAAATTTTAGCGTCATGAAGGCAACTGTTTGAGCTCGGAAAATATTAGAAAAAGTAGCATGCATTTAGCGAAAAATAACGATTGAAAATATAAAGTCTCGGTGAGTTTTGCCGTAATAGCTGAAATACAGTGATTTTAGGAATTGCTGGTTCAAAGCCTAGACTTTTTTGTTATTTTTTTGGGCAATGCAAAAAAGTAAGAAGACTCCTTTAAATGTTGTTCACTTAAAATAACCTATAAATTCCTTGGTCTTGAACCCGACTACGTTAACAATACAGATTGAACCATATAATGGCGGAAAAATTAAGTTTTATTCTTCGATCCTCTTCGTCGAAAATGCTCTCCAGGGCTAAGACTGCCAGCCCATCGGCTTTCGCCGTTCCCTCACTTGAAGTACCGTTGTACTTCATCAGCCTTAAAGGCTGAATCGATTGGTCATGCTTTTCTTCTTGACTATCTTTGAATATTAATATTGAACAATTAATTTTCACAGAGAATAGTCTATCCTAATTATTATACTTCAAATAAAACCTACTTTTCCTCATATTGTAGAAGACTATAATGCATAGAGTCTTTCATTAACAATCTAAAAGGTTGTTAATGAATTGTAAACTATTCTTTACTTTCAATAAATGACCGTATAATTGCTGTATTAAATAATTCTAAATAATAGTTCTAATGAAAAAATTATCATTATTATCTGCTTTAGTGTTTGCATTAGTATTCACTTTAGCTTCTTGTAAAAATGACAAAGCTTCTGAATCTGCTAACCCAGCACCAGCGGCAACAACAACACCTCAAGCAGCTGCTACACCTGCAACTCAGGCTAATACAGTACCTGCATATACAGGTCCATCAACTACGATGACTTTTGGTGAGCCAACACACGATTTCGGTAAAATCATGGATGGTGACAAAGTAGAGCACGTATTCGTATTCGAAAATACAGGAAGTGAGCCTTTAGTAATATCTAACGCAAAAGGATCTTGTGGATGTACAGTTCCTGATTGGCCGAAAGATCCTATTAAGCCAGGAGCTACAGGTGAAATCAAAGTTGTTTACAACTCTAAAGGAAAAGGAAAAGTAGGTGGTAAGAATGAAAATAAGACAGTAACAATTACTGCAAATACAACTCCACCAGAAACAAGAATTTTTGTTAAAGGTATCGTTGACAAAGAAGAGACTGCAGGATAATCCTAGTTGTCTAAAAAATAAAGAAGGGTCTGCTTGTAAAAGCAAACCCTTTTTTTATTTAAATTTCTTAATTTTATATCTACAATAATATTATAGTACACAATAAAAATTAACATGAAACAAATATTTACATTATTATTAGCTTTTTGCTCGATAGCTTTATTTGCTCAAGAACCAACTCCTGAAACAACTAAAGCACCAGAGTTTGTTATGCTTACTGCTGAAATAACCTTCGAAGAATCTTCTTATGATTATGGAACGATCATGGATGGTGACAAAGTAGAACATGTTTATGTTTTTGAAAATACTGGTAGTGAGCCTTTAGTGATTTCTAACGCAAAAGGATCTTGTGGATGTACAGTTCCCGATTGGCCAAAGAATCCTATTGCTCCAGGAGAAAAAGGTGAAATTAAAGTTGTTTTTAATTCGAAGAATAAAGGAAAAGTAGGAGGTAGGAATCAGAACAAAACTGTAACAATTACTGCAAATACTAATCCAGCAGAAACTAGAATTTTTATCAAAGGAATAGTTGATAAAGAAGAGTAGTTCAACATTCCACTCTTCTCAATTTTCATAAATGAAGTACACTAAATCGATTTTTGAAGCTTTCTTAATAAACTGTCTTTAATTAGTGATTCAAGCATTTTTAAGAAACTCAAATTAGTTGTATCTTGTGACTTCATTCAAACAAATTAAATATGAAACAAATTTACTTATTAGTTTTTCTATTTATTGGCGCATTTGTTAATGCACAAGTAGAAGCTCCTGATTTTACAGTTACTGATTTAGACGGTAATGAATACAATTTATATACAGTCCTTGAAGAAGGAAAAGTAGTTGTACTTGATGCATCTGCCACATGGTGTCCTCCTTGTTGGAGTTTTCATAATGGAGAGTTCTTAAAAAACATCCACGATAAGTATGGACCTGACGGTACAAATGAAGTTTTAGTTTTATTCTACGAAGGTGATGCTTCTACAGATGATGATGCACTTGCTGGTATTTCTGGAAATACTCAAGGAGATTGGTTAACAGGTGCTCCTTATCCATTTATTAACGAGTCGCCTATAACATTGAATTCATCTGTATGGTGGCCTTTGGGTTTTCCTACAATTAGTGTTGTAAGACCTGATGATAAAATGATAATTGCAGATTTGTATGATCCATGGGTAGCTGGTGACGGACTTGCTGGAATGGAAGATATTATTGAAGGAGCATTTCCTACTTCATCTTCAGTTGAGAATTTAACAGCATTGGAAGTGAGTGTTTATCCTAATCCATTCGTGGATGAAGTAAAAGTTGACTTAACTTCTGCTACTATAAACGCTAGTTCAATTCAATTACTTGATATTTCAGGATCAGTTTTACAAACAGTACAGGTTGATAGAAAGTCAGTAATTACTATCAATACAATTGATTTATTAAGTGGTGTTTATTTACTTAATGTATATGAAGGTCAAGAAATCGTAGGAACGATTAAGCTTACTAAGTAATATAATAGAGAATACGAATAAAATATAGCCTGCATCTTTTTGATGTGGGCTTTTTTTATACGATTTCTCTGCTTCTAAGCGTGCTATAGAACTGCTGTTGTTGAATTGTAAATCGAAGTCTGGTTTCTCGTTTACAGTGACTCTTCTTTGTGTGATCTAATTTTTCGCTTACATTGAGTTTATGAATAGTTAGTTCCGTATTCGCCATGAACGTTTTTATATATTGGTATTTTTCACCATATTTTTATTTGGGTTACCCCAAAAGGCACTTATCATCTAATATTTTTTTTATTTTATAATCCATTTTGTTATTTTTGAATCGTACAGATTACACTATATAATTGCGATTAAAATTTAGTAATTATCTAAAGAGATTCAAGGAGAAAACTTAATTTTTCCGCCATTATATGGTCCAATCTGTATAATAGCGCACATTTTAAGATAAGTTATGAAAACACATGCTTTTGCCGATACTCTAACAAAGCCTAAAGTTGATATTGAGACATCTATCCTTACAGAATTAAAGCCTAAGGAAGATGAAGAAAGTCAAGTTGTACTCCATTGTGAAATACCTATTCCATTCCACTTTGGGATGTTGATAAGGATATTTTCTTCTACTTATTTATATGATGCACATAGTTCACATAAGTCTAAATTGGTCCACTTTGAAAACATAGCTTTGGGTCCAGCATGGAAACAAGTGCCTCCCGGTGGTCCTATCCAATTCACTTTGTTCTTTACTGGCTTACCAAAATCGTGTAACCTTTTTCATTTCAAAGAAGAGATAAGTGACAATACCGGATTTAAATTTCGTAATATCGTTCGCAATCAAAGTGACGTTTACACCATTAAGTTAAACCCCTTTTGACATAAGTCAAAAGAGAAATATTATTCACTTCTTCTCATAAATTCTGTAAAAGGGAAAATTCTTGTTTTTGTAATGAAACTCTATTTATAACAAAGTATTAATGTACATAGGAAGGAATTTTTCTATCGATACAACCTTTCGTCCAAAAGAGAAAGCTCTTATTATTCGTAATAAAACGTAAAGCAATCAACGCTTGTTATTTACATCTTTCCTATAAACTCTGGGGGTTTTACTAGTTACTAGTTTAAAGTGCTTGTTGAAATGAGCAATGCTATTAAATCCCACACGTATAGCTATTTCCTTTATAGTAAAATCCGTTTCGTTCAATAGTTTGCACGCTTCAATTATTCGAAACTCATTAAGGAATTGTGTGAATGTCTTATCGTTTAAGTTTTTGAAATAACGACAAAACGAAGGAACCGTCATTGCAGCCACAGAAGAAATTTCATCCAATGTGATTTGCTCCATATATTTATTCTTGATGTACTGGAATATGTCAGCTGCTCTTTCGTTGAGGTTTTCATTATTCTGTACAGAATAGTTTTTCGCATTTAGTATTAATGTGTCTTGTGCATTTGCCATGTTCTCTAGTATCTTAAGGAATAGTAATAATCGCTCAAATGGCTGCTGCTTCGATAACTTTTCAAGCATACCACCTATCTTGTATTTTGAGTCGCCAGTAAAAGCTATGCCTGTTGATGATCTTTGAAGTAACTTAGAAATGCTTTTCATTTCTGGTAACTCCCAAAAAGCTTCACCTATAAAAGTGTTTTGAAAATGGACGACAACTTCTTCTTTGTGTCCTGTATTTTCATCCGTGAAGCCTGTATGTGGAAGATTAGTCCCGATTAATACTAAATCTCCGTTTTCATAATATGATAGATGATTTCCTACATGTCGCATCCCACTTCCTTCTTTCACATATACAATCTCTAATTCTGGATGAAAGTGCCACAAGTTAGGGTTGAATACTTTGTCCTTAACAGAATAATGTTTTACAGAGAAACTAGAATCGAATAAAGGTTTTATTAACCGAAGGCTTGGCGTTTTCATATGTCCTATTTAAAACATGATATAAAATAATATAAGTACTGTATATTATCTATCAAATTGTAAAAATAACTCTAAATGGGTAAAATAGAGTCATGATGTGCAAATTTTCATTTATTCTGTAACATTCTTTGTTTCTAACTTTGAGTCAACAAATTAAATTAAATATTTTCTTTGAGAAATAGAATCACAAATCAACTCTGTTTCTAAAGAGAAATAGAACACAAATCACAAATTATGACAAAGTATTTATTAATGCTGTTCACAGCATTATCGGTATGCGTTAATGCTTCAGCTGTAAGTTCAGACTCTTACGG
>CAZMKA010000138.1:0-9278 GCA_964566605.1 uncultured Saprospiraceae bacterium
AGATATCCCATTAATTTCTGTATATCAAATGGAAGCTCATATTCTTGCTCACATGTTTGAGGATCCAAAACCCAAATTTCCATTTATTTGTCTGACTGTTTCTGGAGGTCACACACAGATAGTTCTAGTTAACTCACCCCACTCTTTCGAAATTCTTGGTGAGACATTAGATGATGCAGCTGGTGAAGCATTTGACAAAACAGGGAAAATGATGGGACTTCCATATCCTGCAGGACCTGTGATTGATAAATTAGCTCAAAAAGGAGAACCTATTTTTCCTTTTCCGCATCCCAAAACTGATGGATATACTTTTAGCTTTAGTGGGCTAAAAACGGCAATAAGAAACTTTTTGATTAATGGAAAACAAAACTCTAATACCTTTATCGAGGACAATTTGAATAACATTTGTTCGAGTGTACAGACTACTATAGTAACAATATTATTGACAAAACTAGAAAATGCAGCTTTAGATGTTGGTGTAAAAAACATTGCAATTGCAGGTGGAGTGAGTGCCAACTCAAGTTTACGTAAAGAATTGATGGTGCTTTGTAAAAAACATAACTGGGAAGCTCATATTCCTAAATTTTCATATTGTACCGATAATGCGGCAATGATTGCAATGGCTGCGCACTACAAACTGTTGAAGAATGATTTTGTAGATCAGAGTGTTTCTCCTGAACCAAGACTTAAAATGCATATTTGAGGTTATCTTACAATTGTTACCCAGCCTTTCTCCGTCTTAACTTCCTTTTTAGGTGTGGTGTATCGTAATTGAAAAGGGTATACTCCAAGAGGCAAAGGCCCACCCTCGTTATTTACTTGACCATTCCATTCAAAATTAGCATCATCGTCTGAAAATACTAGCTGACCTGATCTTGAATAAATTTCAATATAAAAGTCATCTAACTTTTCGAGCGTGCCCTTTGCTTTGAATAGGTCATTTTTACCATCTCCATTTGGAGAGAAAGCATTTGGAATAAAAAAGCTTGAGAACGGTTCTATGGTCAGATATTTAGTAATAGTATCAGGACAACCACTAGGATGTATAACTATAAGTTGTATTTTATGCTCTCCTAAAGTATCAAACTGAAATGTTGTATTAGGTTGAAATACAGAAAATTCATCATCAAATATATATTGCCAGCTAATCGCATCTTCAGAAGCATCAAAAAACTCTACTACATCTTGAATTCCTGCAGGTGTTTCAGGAGTGAATTCAAAATCAGCAATCGCAGCTGGTAATACTTCTATCCAAAAAGGATAATCTCTTTTTACATTGCAATCTAATGGAGATGTAATATCAACAGAAATAGAGTACACACCTATTTCTTCATAAGTATTCATCTCATTAATATTAGTTCCAAAATTACCATCACCAAAATCCCAATTCACAATATAAGTACTATCAATTGGGTTACTTAAATTGTTGAATCTAATTTCAGCCGGAGAGCATCCAGCAAAAGTAGAAGGTTCAACAACTATTACTGCTGGCACTGGAAAGTAGTCTACAAATTGAGATACCGTATCCGAACAACCATTTAAATCTGTTGTTTCAAGAAATATTTTTTTTGTTCCAGGTGTATCAAAAACGAAATTAGGATTTTTAAACACAGAAGCACCAACTCCATCCATATCCCAATCCCAAGAGGTAATAACTCCTGTTTCTGAAACCGATAAATCATCAAATTCTATAGGGCCTGCAACACAAGTGTCATATTCAAATTCGAAATCAGCTTCCATCTCTGGGAAAATATTAAAATCAAATTCCAACGTATCTGAACATGATGTGGAATTAGGATTGATTACCATTATTCCCGTATGTAACCCGAGTGAGGGAAAATCAATAGTTACATCCCTAGTATCAAATTCAACAAGTGTATTATCGTTGAAAAACACTTGCCATTTATAAGCTTCAATTAGTGCTTCATCTTCTGATGTATTATCTACAAATATGGGTTCTAAACCACATTGATTTATTACAATTCTATCATCTGCTGATAATTCGCCTGTTGAAGTACTCGCTTGAGTAGTTACTGTACAAGTCGTAACATTAAATTGAAAATCACGCTGAACTAATGAAAGAAGTTCTCCATTCAAATATTCTTCTACACAGATACCAACAACATATTGACCAACTGTATTTGGGGTCCCAGATAAAAATCCTGATGAAGAACCTATTGCTAGATTTGCATCATCTCCCAAAGGTGAAGTTGCTTTAAAATCAGGTAATTTAAATATCACATTCTCAAAAGGTGGAGGGCAATTGGATACATCAGGGATAATTCCATCACAATCAGTTGCATTTCCACCATTTACTCCTGCTAAACCACCTCCTGCTAAAGGAGCACAAAATTTATAAACTATTGTGTGACCTTCATCATCTGAAGCACTATGATCAAAAGCTAATGGTAAATTATTACATATTACAGCCGGTGGAAAATCATTAAAGGTTGGTGAATTATTACATATTTCTTGAGCTTTAGGACTAATAGTTACAGAAAAAGTAACACCTGTTTCTTCCGGCAGTAATATATTCGTAATTGTATTATTTCTACAACAACGTTGATAAGCAATAATGTAGGACTGGTCAGAGACTGGCAATAAAAAATCAAAAGTATATGTTCCTATATCTAAACAAACAGAAGGTGGGACTTCTATGCATGGATCATCAGTAACTTGTACGTCCTCTTCAGTAGAAACTTGAGCTGAAGTTTGATCCACAAAATCCCAGTTATTTCCATCTCCTTCAAATACATAAAAACTTGCTTGAAAATCAAAAGATGCTCCTTGACCAGCGCAATCCCTATACATTTTAGCTGTAAAAGTTAGATTTACGAAATCGACTCCATTGATATTTTCGATGCCATTACATACATATGTAATATCACCTCCAATTAAGTGTGCAGATTTTGCAGAATAAGAAAAAAGTGTAAAAAGTAGTATAGTTATTAGGTAACACTTAAATTTCATCTGATAATTTTATAACCTAAAACTAAAAAATAAATAGATAACTTCTTATCTCTTAAGAATTATAAATAAGAAAATGTCATGTTAATCTATTAAATCAGCAAAAATATCAGATTTATTCAATTGATAAATTGCCTCTTTAATAAAAACATCATGATTGAAAAATTCATCAGTATATTTTTGCTCTTCGCCTAATTGATCAAGTACATTTACTAATAAGAATGAATGAGCAAACTCTCTATATTTAGCATCAATTTGGTAATTTACTTCTAAATAATCGGCTATCTCTATATTTACTTTAGCGATATCATTTCCATTTATATTTTCAATAATTTTGTAACAAGTGGTAGAAATATTCTCAGAAAGATTTGAAATGATTTCAAGTTGTTCTTTCGTCCATTCTACCTCTATATCAGCACTAACACCACCATGTGAATCTAGCTCTCTATTATAGATTTTAGAATAATGAATCGCAGAAGTGTCAGAATTTGTTTCACTATAAGGCTTTTGTATGGAACGACCCGTTGGAGTATAGTATCTAGCAGTTGTCAACCTCAATGCGCCACCATTTGATAGATTTAACTGCTCTTGTACAAGTCCTTTACCAAAAGTTTTGTTACCAACTAAAATTGCTTTATCCCAATCTTGCAATGCACCTGCAATAATCTCACTTGCGCTTGCAGATCCACCATTAATTAACACTACTAATTTATTAATTTGATAGAAAGGTCTTCCTGTTGTATTATACTCTGATTTCCGATTATTCCTGTCTTCTGTGTAAACTAATAATCTTTTATCTTCAACAAAAAATTGATTTAGAATTTTAGTAGCTTCAGGTAAATATCCTCCAGGGTTATTTCGTAGATCCAATATAAGTTTGTCTATTACTTTATCTTTCTGAACTGCCTCCAAAGCGTCTATTAAGCCTTCATAAGTTTCATCACTAAATCTCAAAACATTAATGTATGCTATGTTATCTTTTGATAAGTAATCAACATTAGGTGTTTTTATTCTAGAAGGATAAACAGTCAGGTTCTTAAGATCATTATTTTTTTTAAGTACTACTAAATTAAACTCTTTTTGATCTGTAGTTTTCAAAAACTCCCATTGCTCTTCTTTAGTTCTATTTTTTCCAGCTAAAATTGTATCATTTGAACTAATTATCTTGTCTCCGTACTCTATGCCACTTTCATCTGCTGGACTATTTTTCAATACTTTTATAACTCTTAATGTATCAAGCAAAAATATTGTTTCTATACCTAGTCCTTTGTAGTAACCAGACATACCTTGGTTTATACTTGCTATTTCTTCAGGAGAAATATAAACACTGTGTGGATCTAACCTGTCAAGAATCGCATTGGCAGCTACATTTACCAATTCTCCACTGGCTACTGAATCAACATAACGATTATCAACATACTTAATAATTTCTTGCAATGCTACACCATCTGAATTTTTAGTTAAAAGTCTTTGTTGTACCACATTTGAACTTATGAGACTTTCAGACGAAAAACGCTGACCTACAATCATACCTAAAGCCGTACAAGCTGCGAGTAAAAAAGGTAAATAAATTTTATAAGTTGGTATATTATCTTTTTTCATTGTAATGGCTATAAATTTAAACAGAGCAAAGATTCAGTTTTTCAATTAGAAATCAGTTAATATTTGATAAAATCTTATTGTAAGAGGTTATATTTTCAGTGGTTACTATAATTTATACACTAAATAACTAATGATAAATTTGATATTTCAAAATATTATTTATTAATTGCGGCGAACCTAAGTTCCAAAGAATTTAGAATACTACTTAAATATAACTATATGAAAAGGATAAAGTTTGAAATGGAATTCATATTCCGAGCTTCACCTGCTATAATTTATCGTTTTATAACAACACCTTCATGTTTAGTTAGATGGTTTTGTGATTCCGCGGATATCACAGGAGATATTTATACTTTTAATTGGGATGGTTATGATGAAGTTGCCGAGCTTATCGATGATATTGAAGAAGAAAGATTAAGGTTTCATTGGGAAGATGCGGAAGAAGGAGAATATCTTGAGTTCTACATGTATAAAAGTGATGTTACTAATGAAACAGTACTAGAAATAACTGATTTTGCTGATGAGGATGAAGTTGACGATCAAAAACAACTATGGAATTCTCAACTTGACATTATGAGAAAAGAAATGGGAGGATAATTAAAAATATTGTCCTAAACCAACTACAAACTGAGGAGATTTGTTTGTAATTTCATATCCAAAATCCATTCGTAGTGTAGCATTGTAGATTTTCGTATAATGTATTCTTAACCCTAGTCCAGTAGATATAAAATAATTTGTTTCGTCAAGATTAAATTGAATAGATTCTCCAGGAAGTCGAATAGAAGAAGCATCAATAAAATAAACACCTTGAAAAATAACTTTCTTAAAGCTGAGAAGTTCTTCTCTCACTTCAATATTACTATTTAAAATTCCAGTTCCCCTTACTATTCTATTTCCAGCAGCTCGAACATTGACATAAGAATCTATAACGAATGGAGCAAAAGGTGAATCATAGTTACTAGAAATACCTGAATTAATTTGGATAGCGAATTCTGTCTTTCTTCTCACTCTGTTGTAGTACCTTAAATTTGCAACTAAAGAGTGGAAATATTGATCATATTCTAATGTATATACATTCTGTGAAGATAGCCTCACAATAAAATTATTCTTGTAAATACCTTCATACTTAATATTTGAGAATTCAATTTCAAATTTTACCAACCCTTTTCTTAAATTTAGATAAGTAGGACCAGGCACTTCCAAAGAATAACTTTTATATATTTCTCTAAAACCTGAGATTCCTGTTGAAAACCTTATTTGATTATTATAAAAATATTCCAAACCAATACTAGCTTGATTGATAGTAAAATCATAATCAAATCTATTTGTTTCACTAAAATTTACTGGTTCAACTGAAGACCATCTCAGTAGATTAGCTGATATACTTATTGGTTTGTTAAAAATCCTATTGTGCTTATAATATATCTCACCTGTATGATTACCTTGATTGTTTTGGTAATAAACAAGAAGTTCATTGCCGTATCCTAGCAAGTTTAAATCCACTATTCCAATTTGCCCCCATAAATTTGATTTTTGAATTCCGAAATTCACAATTGGCAACAAAGTAAGTTGTTCTTCTATTGAAATTTGGAGATCATAAGAATTAGCTTTTTGAATTAATTCAAAATTTGCTCTAAATACACCATTAAGAGTGTGTAAAAAATTTACTTTAGAATTGATTTCTTCATAACTGTAAGCCTTTTTGGGGTTAAACCCCAAAGACTTTAATAATACCTGTTCTTTCATTTTGGTATTTCCCAAAAAGACGATTTCAGTTATTACATATTCTTTGACATTTTTCTCTATAAGAGAATCTTGAACGAATTCAGGACAATTCGAATTACTGATAGATATTAAAAAAGATGATATTAAATAGAAAAAAATCATTAAAGATTGTAGCGTATTCCTAAATTATAAGTAGCGGCATTACCATCATTCGTTAAAATATATTTATTTCTAAAAGCAGTATACAATAATTCAACTTCAAAATCGGGAGTAAATTGATACTTAGCCCCAGTACCTACTTGATAAAAATAGTCGTATGTAGCTTGCCAAAATGGGCTATATCCTGAAATAATATAGAATGTTGTCTTAGGTGTAGGAAAATAACTGCCTATTAAAGTGACTGGAGTTGATACTCTGTAAGCAGAATTTTCAAAATCAAATCCTATATCTTCAATTAACAAGTCTATTTCTGTGAATAATGAAAATTTACTACTAAGGGTAAAATCATTGAAAAATTGAGTATTCCAAAAAGCTCCATCCCAATCTATCCATGGATTGCCACCTAAATCTTTACCAATAGGAAATGTAAATGTTGATTGTATAGAAAAATTCTTCCATTTTTGAACAGGAGCAACCCTTACAATTGGGCCTAAAGCAGTCAGACCTATTCTTTGACTTGTAGTATTTCGAAAACCAAAAACATCAAATGGAGATGATTCTCCTGAATGATTACTAACAGCACGAAATCTTCCAGCAATTCCAACATTAACTCTTCTATTGAGTCCATACAATCCACTAAATATGGTAGTAAAAAATGTAGATCGTTGATTATTTACATCTTGAGAATAGAGATTATTAAATGCTTTAAATTCATAAGTCCCTTGAGGTATAGTTGATGAAACTACATATCTAAAATCTGCATTATCTTTCGTTTTTATTGAAGATTGAGTATCATTTAGCGTCCAATCATAGTCATAATAACTAATATTGTCCCTTAATTTTATAGGATTACTTCTGTATTGATTTATAAAAGCAACTATTGTCCTTTTCGTTCCTCCAAAATCGTTTATATACCAATTGAAAATTTGAGATAATTCAATTTTATCATCTGAGATTTTCAAAAAACTTGGATTATCTAAAGCTTGTTTTGTTTGAAAAGTAAGCTTTTCATTGAGGTTTTCTGCAGTATAAACAGAGGCAATTAAAGGAGGGCAGTCGATTGCCCCACAATTTAAGACAAAATGTAAACGAGGATCATTAAATATTTTAAGTATGAATTCTTTTTCATACTTATTCAATGTAAAAGTTTTACCTTCAATTGTATGCTTTTTATCATCGAAAAATCCATTAATTTCTTGAACAGAATTTATAGGATAGTTTTCTGCAATCAGGTTTATGACTGTAAAATTATAGGCATTTATCCTAAATGCTTTTAATTCACTACTTGACAAAGTAGAAGGATTCGCAGTAGCAATAAAGTCCTTAATTTCATTTCTTATTACACTCTGTTTAATGACTGAATAATTCACTTTTCCGTCAATTACGTTATTCTTCAACAAAGAAGCATAGCTTTCTGAAAAACTATCAAAAGAATTAACTTGTGCTTGAGCAAAATTAAAAAGAGTAAGTATAAAAAATATGAATGCAACTTTTTTCATAAACTATAAGATTTAATTAATACAACATCCTATATTCTGTGTAAAAGAGATAGTTGCTTTTGACAGCCCTGAAAATTAAAAGGATAACATTACCTTAACTTATATGCTCGCTGGAGTTATTCCCCCTTCTGCCAAAATATCATTATAATATTTCTTCAGCCATTTATTGGACCAACCTTTAAGCATGGTAGTTGACATAATATCTTTTACATCATCACGAGTCATTTTCACTTCAGATAAAATGACTTCAATATTATTTTGGCTTAAAGCCAAAGTTTTAACTGCAAAAAACAATGGCCACATACAAGCTAGTCTTATTCGATGTTGATGTGTAGGGAAAGCTGCAATATATTCTAATCCGTGTCTTAAGTGCCTTTCAGCTTTTTGAGTAAGCTTATTAATAACTTTTAAAGCTTTATGCTCATTTTCTTTTTCAAAAAGTTGATCTCTTGAAATCCCAGCTTCGTCCAAAAATTCTTGTGGCGTGAACACCCATCCTCTTTCGTAGTCTGATTTAATCCCTCTAAGAATATTAACTGTTTGAAGAGCTAATCCATATTCTCTTGAAAGAGGCATCAACTCTTCTTTTTTAGCAGCTATTTTAGGAGAATGATATGCAAAAACCTCAGTAATTAAATACCCTACTCTACCTGCAACTTCATGCATGTAATCATCCATTTCTTCCTCAGTTTGGATAAATGGACCTTTTTCTTGCCATCGTGCCATACCAGTTGTGGTATTAGATACATGTTTCTTTATAGAATCTTTTATCTCTTCAGGAAAAGAATTCAAATGATCAACAAGAACGCCTGCATTAATAGCGACACTAACTTCCGGGTCTTCAGAATCAAGTTCTTCCAGTTGGCTAGTTAATTTTTCTACAGAAGTCTTACCATCTAATATTTCATTCCATAGAGTAAGAAGTTTAACTTTCTTTGCTGGGTTCATTACTTCATTATCTTCAAGAATATCACTAACTCTTAGAAGTAAATAAGCTAAAGTAATAGAATCGCGAACGATTCCTGGAAGTTGTTTTACTGAAAGTGTAAATGTCCGACTAACGGACTCTAGCATTTTTGCGTAATTGATCATATAGATAGCTTGATAAAAGGCTGCGCAAATATAGTTATAATTCGTATTACATGAATAAATACAAGATGCTCATTTCAATTATTGTACAAAATAAATCAAAATTGACATTTGAATAGTTTTTTTTCAATTTATTATTGCTTGCAATTCCTTGATTAAGAATGCAGTATAAAAGTCATTAAAAACTCAATTAAAAAAACTTAACCAAGCTTATCAGAATACAGAATAAATATTATA
>CAZMKA010000139.1:0-9246 GCA_964566605.1 uncultured Saprospiraceae bacterium
GACTCACCACACATAGATCCAGTTAAAGTATATGTAAGTATTATGGGAGTATTATACTCATCAGGGCTTGGAATATAAACTGCATTTGGATCAGCAGTATCAGAAAAAGAACCAAGTCCTCCTGACCATTCTCCAACTATATTAGGATCTCCAGTTGCAGATAAATTAAAACCAGCTGCATCACATGCAAATTGATTTGGACCCGCATCTGTATTTGGTAATACATTTATAATTACTTGAGATGCAGTTGATTCTCCTGTAGGATCTTCAGCTGTCACCCAAATAGTATCTGGAGAAGTTGCTAAAGTTACACCTGCATCATAAAAAGTTGCTCCCGTTTCTACAGGAATTGACATAGGATTGATTGCAGGATCTTCTTCATAATAATTAAAGGTTATATCTCCAGAAGGTGATCCTTTTATAATAATATCATCAAATGCAATTTCTTCTCCAGAAGCATCCATGTGTGCAGTCATTCTAAAAACAACAGAACTTCCTGCAGAAGCAGCAGCTGGAAGCACAACTTCAAACGTCTGTGCTACATTAGTTAAAACAACACCGTCAGCACCGTTATTATCACAATTTGGATCACTAGCGAAAGGTTCGTTGAAATCATCACCATTATCTACATATGCGTAGCAAAGTCCATCTTGAAAAGCACCACCATCAACAGAATATTCTACAACAACAAAGTCTGCAAGGTCATAAGAATTTGATCCCGCTGGGTTTTCGTTACCAGCTGCTATAGACCAACAGAATTTAACGTTATCAAAATTAGTTATATCAACAGCATTGAATGTCATTGTTTTTTAATCATTCCCATCAGCTGTTGCTGCTCCTGTATCATCGAAATCTTCACCAGCCCAAAATATGTTTGTTCCATCTTGAAAACTATACATTCCACCTGTTGTAATTGATATATCTGTTCCATCAGTAGCTTGAAAATGGTCATTTACACCATCATAAAACATACTAGAAACGGAAAATCCAATATTTGCGGGATCACCATCGAAGTCTTCTGTTCCAATTACTTGTTCGGTAACAACTCCTGAAACCATAGGAGTTATAATTGTAGCTTCTCCATCACACACCGAAATATCTTCGACAATTGGGGGATCTGGCATTAAAAGCATGGTAAAAGAAAATGTCATGAAAACAGCAATTAAGATAGCTGAAAACTTAACAGGATTTAAATTTGTCATTTGGTTATAATTTATGTTCTGTTTTGTTATAAAACAAACACAAGAATAACCTAAAATAGCCTCATTTCATAATTTTTCATATAAATAAATCTGTTAATTTCAATTATTTACACATTGACTAAAAGTGTATATAAGAAATCCGCATATATAAAATCAAAGTATGAATTGATTATCAAACATTTACAAAAATTGCATTATGGAAAGTCAAAAAAAAGTCGAATATTTCATTACCTTAAAAAAGAAAAAGAAAAAGATGAAATAACAATGATATAACTAATTTATATCATGTAAAAAGTATTACATAGTAAACAATTATAGATTAGATTTAATACTAATGTGAACTACAATGGGATATTTCCATGTTTCTTTATAGGTAAAGTAACATCTTTATCTTTGAGCATAGCAAATCCTTTTATCAACTTTATTCTTGTTTGAGAGGGTTCTATAACTCCATCAACAAAACCCCTTGCAGCAGCTTTATAAGGATGAGCAAACTCATCAGCGTATTGCAATTCCTTTTCTTTAAGAACTTCTGCTGGATTATCAGATGATGCAATTTCTTTTCTAAAGATGATTTCACTTGCTCCTTTAGCACCCATTACAGCTATTTCAGCAGTTGGCCATGCTAAATTTAAGTCAGCACCAATATGCTTAGAGTTCATTACATCATAAGCTCCACCATAAGCTTTTCTAGTTATAACCGAAATACGTGGAACAGTAGCCTCACTGAATGCATATAGTAATTTTGCACCATTAGTTATAATTGCATTCCATTCTTGATCAGTACCTGGTAAAAAGCCAGGAACATCAACTAATACTAATAACGGAATATTAAAACAATCACAAAATCGTACAAATCTCGCAGCTTTTTTACTGCTATTAACATCTAATACTCCAGCAAGAGAATACGGTTGATTAGCTACCACTCCTACAGACTTACCACCTATCCTACTAAAGCCTACAACTATATTGTCTGCATAATCTTTATGAACTTCAAAAAAACTGCCCTTATCTACAATTTCATGAATAACTTCTTTCATATCATAAGGCGTATTACTAGAAGTTGGGATTATAGTATTTAATACATCTCGACTTTCATCACCTAGTTCAAAATCTAAATTCTCAGGTTTTTCATTGAAATTTTGAGGTATATAACTGAGTAATCTTTTAACCATTTCAATACATTGCAAGTCATTTACTGCTGTAAAATGAGTTACACCACTTTTAGAAGCATGGGCTTTACTGCCTCCTAGTTCTTCACTGCTTACTGTTTCGTTAGTTACTGTTTTAACAACATTTGGGCCAGTCACAAACATATAACTTGATTGATCCACCATCATTATAAAATCAGTAATTGCAGGGGAATAAACTGCGCCTCCAGCACATGGGCCCATTATTGCACTTATTTGGGGTACAACCCCACTTGCTAATGTATTTCTATAAAATATATCTGCGTAACCACCAAGTGATTTTACGCCTTCTTGAATTCTTGCTCCGCCAGAATCGTTGAGCCCAACAATAGGCGCTTTATTTGCCATAGCTAAGTCCATTAACTTGCATATCTTCTCAGCATGCGTCTCACTTAAAGATCCGCCAAAAACAGTAAAATCCTGCGCATATACATACGTCAACCTTCCATTTATTGTCCCATACCCAGTAACAACTCCATCACCTAGATAATTTTCCTTTTCCATCCCAAAATCTGTTGATCTATGTTTGACCAACATACCGATCTCTTCCCAACTTCCTTCGTCAACCAAAAGTTTCACACGCTCTCTTGCTGAGAGTTTGCCCTTTTCATGTTGCTTTGCGATTCGTTTTTCACCTCCGCCAGCTTTCGCTTTTGATTCATAATCATAAAGTTCTTGGAGTTTATCTTTCATTTTATCTATTTAAAATCACTTAGAAATTCTTTCATTCGTCTTAATGCCTCAGTTAATTCAGCCTCTGATGCAGCATAGCTTAATCTTATACAGTTATTATCACCAAATGCGCTTCCCGCTACAGTCGCTACATAAGCATTCTTTAATAACTCCATTGAAAAGTCGCTTGAATTATTAATCGTTACTTTACCATTGGATTTACCGAAAAAAGAACTGATGTCAGGGAAAATATAAAACGCTCCTTGAGGGTCATTTGTTTTTACACCTTCTATGGCTGTTAATCCATCTATCATTAATTGCTTTCTTTTCAAAAAAGCCTTTTTCATTTCAAGTGTTGGAGCCATATCACTCGAAATAGCAACAGCTGATGCTTTTTGTGAAAAGGAAGCTGCACCTGAAGTAACTTGTGATTGTATAGCCGCACAAGCTTTTGCTAACCAGGCTGGTGCTCCCATGTAACCAATTCTCCAACCGGTCATAGCGAATCCTTTTGCCATTCCATTTACTGTTGCTACTTGATCCTTCATTATATCAAAGCTTCCTATACTAGTATGTTTTTCACCAAAGTTTATATACTCATATATTTCATCAGAAATTACAAATAAATCTTGATTTTTATCAATTACTTGAGCTAATTCATACAGCTCCTCTTTTGAGTAAACTGACCCAGTAGGATTACAAGGAGAAGAGAAAATAATAACTTTAGATTTATCTGTAATGGCAGCTTCTAATTGCTTAGCTGTTACCTTAAAATCGTTCTCTATACCTGCTTTCAAACACACTGGTACTCCGCCTACCATTGTAACAATATCAAAATATGACACCCAGTAAGGAGTAAAAATAATAACTTCATCACCTGGATCAACCAGCGCATTCATAAGATTGCTAATACTCTGTTTAGCACCACAAGAAACTACAATATTCTCTTTGGTAAATTCCAGATCATTATCTCTTTTAAACTTATTGATTATCGCTTCAACAAATTCAGGGTGTCCGCCTACAGGTGTATAATTTGTGTAGCCATTATCCAGTGCTAATTTAGCTGCTTCTTTTACATGGTCAGGAGTATCAAAGTCGGGTTGGCCCAAAGAAAGGCTTATGACATCGTGTCCCAACGCAGCAATTTCGCGAGCTTTTTTTGCCATTGCGATTGTTGCTGATTCATTAACTTGTTCTAAACGTTTTGCCAAAAAAGTACTGTCCATATCGTTTTATTTATCTGTGATTTGTTTTAAAGGTTCTTTTGGTATGTCGGGATTTAATTTATTCTTGCTGTTTTTTACATATCGTTTATAAAGAAGTTCATGGTTTTCATTCCAATTATCTTCTTCGAATTTTCCTAGCTTTTCTTTTTGTCTCAGTGCTTCATAAACGGTTATAGCGCATGCTACTGAAATATTAAGTGATTGAACCATGCCATATTGTGGAATAATAAAATTACCATCAAGATTAGAAAGCATTTCTTTTGATATTCCTGCATGCTCATTTCCAAATACTAGAGCCACGGAGCTTGTAAAATCTACATCATATAAGCTTATAGCACTAGAAGAAAGATGTGTCCCTAGAATAGTCTCATACTTTGGGCGTAAAGCCCTTACACAATCCTCTACCGATTCATGAATTAATATCTCCACCCATTTACCACTCCCTGATGTAATTTTATTATGCATTTGGTACTTTTCCAAATCAATGCGTGGATCAGTAACAATAGCATGAATTTCATGAATACCTGCGGCATCACAGCTCCTCATTATAGCCGAAATATTATGAGCATCATGAATGTTTTCCAATACAACAGTAATGTCAAACTGGCGCTTCCTAATCACGGCTTTTAATCTCTCTATCCTATTCTCAGTTAAATATGACTCTTTACTCATTACTTCACTACCGAAAATTCATTATCATAAAATTGAATAACTCTTAAATTTTTATTCTCGAAATAATCCAATTCTGGCTTTTCAGGATCTCCATCATATACAGCTTGTATATTAAACTTTGTTGATAAATATTCCTGTTTATCTCTGTTTAGATTATCAACAAATGCACCGCCATACTTATGTAACATTCTCCCTACCCAAAGCATATTATCATATCCTTCGTATGCATCATCCAAAGGGTAATCATTATATTCTCTAAAGTAATTCGCTGCAAAGTTTTTAGCTTCTGGTGACGATTTCTTTGTATAGCGAGACATGGCAATTCTTACATTCAAATTAGTCAAGTAATCATAACTAATTTTATCCATTCTATAGATGACAGGCATGCCGTAAATATAGACCTCTTGATCAAGTTTCTCTACATTGATTCTTCTTATGAGATCATAGATATAGTTAGATTCTCTCATAGAGAAATTAGGAATAATAAAAACAATAGGTTTAGCGCTTTTCAAATTCTCATTCCGATTTTCTATCAATGAACGAAAAATTCCATATTCTGCAGATAAACTATCAATATCAATCACGAATTCATTTAACGCATCTTTTTCTTTCGTTACGTTATAGGCTGCTTCTTGAAAATACTTGAATCTCGATGGATCTTTTGAACCATTTCTACCTACAAGGTAGATATCTTCTTTATCAAAATGAGAAAGTGCATGTTCTGTTAAAGAATAATAGTGATCAATTAAAAAAGGTGTTAATTGTATGTAATACTCATTATTATCAGCAACACTTTGAGAGGAGTACCATGGAGAAATTACAGGGATAGAATTTTCTTTTCCAAACTCCGCAAGTTCGACTAAAACATCCTTTTTCAATGAACCCAAAATAACGTCTGTATTATTATCTACTTGATTGTTCAGTATACCCATAACAGTGGCAATACTTTCTTTACTATCGTGTACATTCATTGTGATATTTATACCTTCTTTTTCTAGCTGCTCCATGGCCAACTTCATTCCAGCATAGTATTCTATATACTTTAAATTCCTTATATCTTTAGGATATTCCGCTCCGTAATTTATTCGGGATGCTTCCAAAGGTAAAAAAGCAGTTATGTTATACATATCCTTTTTATCTTTCGATTTTACGGCTTCTTTTTCGACAAGTTCTTCATCCACATTATTGATAGGAGGGAATTTATCTTCAGGGATTTGTTTCCACTCTACAGTGTCGACTTTTACCACATCATTCTTACCATTGGTACTAGAATTACTATTTCCAGTAGATCCTTTTGAAGAAAATGCACCACAGGATGCTAGGAGTACAGAAATCAAAAAGACTAGGATAATGCTATTCCCACTCAATTGTAGCAGGCGGTTTTGTACTAATATCATAAACTACACGGTTTATTCCTTTTACGTTATTAATTATTTCACTAGAAATCTTTGCCAATAATTCATGAGGCAAAGGGCTCCATTCAGCTGTCATACCATCTACAGAATTTACTGCTCTTAAAGCAATTGTAAATTCATATGTTCGCTCATCACCCATTACTCCAACGGATTGCACTGGCAGTAATATTGCACCCGCTTGCCATACTTTATCATACCAACCACTATCTTTCAAGTTCTTAATATAAATAGCATCAGCCTCTTGACACAATTTAACTTTATCTTCTGAAATAGCACCTAGAATTCTTATTGCCAATCCAGGTCCTGGAAATGGGTGTCTATTTACTAATTGTGGATCTAATCCTATCTCACGACCTACTTTTCTCACTTCATCCTTAAATAACATTCTTAAGGGCTCTACAATCTTTAGATCAAGCTTATCAGGTAAACCACCAACATTATGATGTGACTTTATTGTTACACTTGGCCCATGTACACTTACTGACTCGATTACATCAGGATAAATAGTTCCTTGAGCAAGCCATTTAGCTCCATCTATTAACTTCGATTCTTTTGTGAAAACTTCGATGAACACACGTCCTATTATCTTCCTTTTTTTCTCAGGATCACTTACTCCATCCAATTCACTTAAGAATTCGTGACTAGCATCAACTCCTTTGACATTAAGGCCTTTATCTTTATAAGACTCAAGTACCTCAGAAAATTCATCTTTTCTTAAAAGACCATTATTAAGAAAGATACAATTTAGATTAGGGCCTATTGCTTTATGTAATAAGAATGCAGCGACACTGCTATCTACTCCACCACTTAAACCAAGTATAACTTTGTCGTCGCCTAACTGAGCTTTTAATTTATGAACCGTATCTTCTACAAACTTAGCAGGTGTCCATTTTCCTTGGACTCCACTAATTTTTCGTATAAAATTCTCTAGAATCATTTTACCCTCTGAACTATGATAAACCTCGGGGTGAAATTGAATTGCGTATACAGGTTTCGCATAGCTACCATCTTTAGCTTTATATGCTGCAACAGGTATACTATTTGTTTTAGCTATTATCTCAAAGTTCTTAGGAACTTCATAGATTGAATCTCCATGTGACATCCATATTTGTGATTCCGATGAAACGCCTTCGAAAAATGTATCAGATTTTGTAACTTGAAGTTCTGCTTTACCATATTCTCTTTTAGAACTTCTTTCTACTGTTCCTCCGCAATAATTAGCAATATATTGTGCTCCGTAACAAATACCAAGCAATGGAACTTTGCCTAGTAATTTATCCAATTCTACTTGTAATGCATTGTCCTCTTTAACAGAAAAGGGAGAACCTGAAAGTATAACTGCTTTTATGTCATCAGTAAGTTCAGGAATCTTGTTATAAGGAAGGATTTCGCAATAGACCTCGATTTCTCTGACTCTTCTAGCTATTAACTGAGTATATTGAGAACCAAAATCAAGTATTACTATTTTTTCTTTCATCGCTTAAGTCTAAGCAACAAAAGTAACATAATTGACTTATCTTACATTATTTCATATATGAAAAAAACAATCTATCTTTTTCCAAGAGATATTGAATATTCATAGCATGTAAGTTGTAATCATATTTTTGGGCTTTAAGCCCAAAAAATTAAAAAGGAAATTAATTATTGATTATCAAGTTCATCTACCAATTGAATAGAGACATTTCCTTTATTGGAACTTTCGTAAGGACGTATTCCAGTATCAATAATATCGAAAGGTACTCCATAAGTTACTAAAAGATCACGACATGCATCCATCCTGTTTTTAGCTAATTTTTTATTTGTTTCATCACCAGCAGTCACGAACGACCTTATCTGAATCAATTTCTTTGGATTTTCAGTATATTTTTCATTAATGTCTTCAATTTGAAGAATTAACTCAGGAGTCAATCTAGCAGAAAAACCTTGGAAAATCAAGTCTGCTTGATATCCTTCTTTTTTGTTATTTGACCTAGTAATTACAGCATCCTTAGGTGGACTCTGTTCTGTACGTACTATCCTTGTTGTCATTTCTTTTTCTTGTGGGATACCTTTGTTTGTGCCTGAAGGTGTGACGTTTTTATTCATCTTAACTGAAGGTGTCTTTACTTCTTTAGTTACTGCTACAATATTCTTTTCTCCCTCCACATTACTAATTTCAGTTGTATTATGTACACTTACATAAACAGGCAACTCCCCTTGTACAGGCTTTATATATGGACCAAGAGGCATCGGTGGAGTTACATTCTTATCGAATTGAGAAGACATTATCTCAGGAGCATATCTTAGAAATTCAAGAATTTCTCCTTCTGATGTCATCGACACATAATAAGGATAATTTTGAAAGAGGATATAGTCATGAAAGAAATCATCATTAATATCTGCAGTTTGTCCGTAGCAAAAGCTTGAAAGCGCTATAAGACTTGATGTTATGAATATGTTCTTAATTTGGATTTGCATTTGCATCAATTTAATTCATTGGATATACAAGTTTATGTATAAAATAGTTCACTTTCAAGTAAATCTTTCTTTATAATTTGTAAGACTCCAATTGTTGTCAACATTTACTCAATCAAGGTATTAACTTAATTTTGAGATAAATTCTCCACAAAAGTGTAAAACTCGTTATCTCTATTTAAAGATTAATACCTATAATTTAGATATCAAACATATACACGTAGGTATTTATTACATACAACATGCGAAATATCTAATGATTAGACGTGTAAACTTGTAAAAATGATGCTTTCAGAAGAATTAATTCAACAGACCTCTACCTGATTTATTGATTTTGCCTTCCGCATCTAACTCTTTATATAACTTATCTAGAATTCCGTTAATAAATTCTTTGGATTTTGGGGTAGAATAGATT
>CAZMKA010000140.1:0-9150 GCA_964566605.1 uncultured Saprospiraceae bacterium
CTGAAGAATCTGGTGCGAATTTGATGGTTGCAGCATTTGTAGGCACTACGATGGCAGCAGCTACTTTTTTATCAAGACCTCTATTTATAAGGGGAAAAGGTTGGACAATTAAAGATTTGAATCATCAGGGAAATGATGCCATAATTGCTGCTTTTTTAGTTTTTATAATTAGTGCCGCAATCATGGCCGTTGCACATGGCGCATTGTATAACAATGGCAAAACGGTTTCACAAGTAATAGACATGGCCGACACATTAACACCTATTGCTGGTAAAGGAGCACTATTTATATTTTTCTTCGGTACTTTAAGTGCAGGATTATCATCTATTTTTCCTTGTTTATTAATTGCTCCCATTCTTCTTGCTGATTACCAAAGTGGTGAATTAGATACAAATTCAAAGCAATTCAAAGTCATAACTTTAATAGCATGCATTGTTGCTCTTATAGGCCCTATTGTAGGTGGCAAACCTATCATTATACAAATCATATCTCAGGTTTTTAATGTCTTTGTGTTACCTGCAGTAATCGTAGGGATCTTATTACTGATGAGAAATAAAAAAGTAATGAAAGGACATACGTTTAATATTCTGATTTATATAAGTTTATTTGCAGCACTTTTCTTTTCTTTGATTATCAGTTATAGTGGTATTATAGGACTATTTGAAGATTTTTAAATCATTTATTTTTAAAATATTAAGATGTCAGGAGGCGATTGGAAAGAATTATATGTTTCCGCAGAAAATGGAAATTTAGACTTGGTTAAATACCATATCTACAATAAAATTGACCCTAATTATATTCACCCTGAAATTATGACTACACCCTTGATGGCTAGCATAGAATTCGGGCATTATGAAGTCGCTAAGTTCCTTCTAGAGAATGGTGCAGATCCGTTGATAAAAGAACTTTTTGGGCATCATACACCTTTGTCAATGGCAAAGAAATTAAAGAACAAGGAAATGGTCAATCTTATAAAAGGGTTTATAAAGTAAATTAAGTAACCTTAACATGACTAACGATCAATTTGAACTAAAAACAAAGGACATTCTTCTCCGAAAAATTATCGATTCCGACATCCACGAAATTTACAAAGGACTATCTAATCCTAAGGTCATCAAGCATTATGGCGTAAGTTTCAGCACTCTTGAAGCTACGAAAGAACAGATGGAATGGTATAAAAATAAATCACAATGTTGGTGGGCAATATGCTCAGCAGACAAACCTAAGTTCTATGGGGCTGGAGGATTAAATGACATTTCAACTGAACATAAAAGAGCTGAAATAGGCCTTTGGCTACTACCAGAATTTTGGGGAAGAGGAATTATGAAAGAAGCAATGCAAATGATTTGCAAACATGGCTTTGAAGAGTTGGGACTACATCGAATAGAAGGTTATGTTGAATCGCATAATGCAAATTGTCAAAAGGCTATGGCAAAATTAGATTTTGAACTTGAGGGGACAATGAAAGATTATGAAATTAAAGAAGGGCAATACATTAGTGTTGATATCTATTCAAGAATAAATAGGAATTTATAAATTTACTATCAAAACTGCAAAAAAGATATTTAATAAACTTATCAAGTTAGATCCAACAATCAAAGAGCAAGAGGAAGATACTTTAATTAAATTGGGTTTGAAATAATGAAATCGAAATTAGCTTATATGGGTATAAATATTGTTCTATATAAATCAAAAGAGCTAATAGCAAAGACATAATGAATATATCAAACCAGAATTTATTCTAAACCTTCCCAAGCTGACTTACCATCATGGGCTTTAATCTGAAGGATTCCAAATAAAATACCCACTCCTACTAATCCAACAATAGCTTGAACTACAGGAATTCCTATCACTAAATTTAAAACCAATCCAATTAATGAAGAACCTACAAACCCATAAAATCCCATTTTCTTCCATTGGAATAACATCACAGCAAAATAAATATTAAGTGCACCTAAAAAAGATAATGTCAAAACCATAGGCATAGATGCATTTTCAAAGGCTTCTATGATTCCTTTACTCAAAAATAAGTTTCCTAAGAATGCAATACTATTAGCAATGATCATTAATATTAACCAAGCAGTAACACACCCATGACGTTCTTTAACTTCAGACATTTATCTTAATTTAAAATTGTTAATTCATATTGCTAAAATAGTACTTTTGAATGGAAATAAAATTAATCCAGTATATTGAATTATATTTCCTTTTCAAAAAACAAGCTTATAATAGATGCTTAATCAAATGAACAGCAATCAATATCTAAAACAAAAAGCAGGGATTTCGTATTGATATCCAACTATTGATAAAAGTAATCCGATTTACAAGTAATATAAAATAAAGTCTTGAAGGGTATAAAACCATTTCTATATAATTTGTGTTAATTATTTTTTATTACCTTTATTAATTATACCAATTAAACTAATGAAATGAAAAACACCTATTTATATAGTCTGGTATTCCTTTCTTTTACCTTTATTCTTAATGCTCAAAGTCCTTTAGACTCCATTTCAACAGGTAGCACACCAATTGATATAGATGATTCGTCATCATCTCCTTTACAGGAAGATGAAAAGACAATATTTACATGGAATAAAGGAGAACTCGGCACTGAAAAAATAGAAATCGCGAATAGTCCTGGAATCGATGTAACTCGATTAATGCAAAGCAAAACTGCAGGCTTAAATATATTTGCAAATTCATTCACGCCAGCAGCTTCTTCTCGTATGACCTTTCGTGGATATAGATCTTTTAATAATAGTAATGAACCTTTAATACTATTAAACGGCATTCCTTTTAACAATAATGAATTAGGAAATGGTACTGCAGGTACAGATCAATCGAACAGATTAATAGATATTGATCCACATTTTATTGAAGATATTGAATTCATAAGCAATGCGTCCAGCAGAGCTCGATATGGAATTGCAGGGTCAAATGGAATCATTTCAATTCGTACGAAAAACGATTACAACCAAAAGCTAAAAGTTGGTTTTAGTTCTTCAATCACATCAAGCCAAGTTTCACAATTACCACTTCTACAAAACACACGTGCACAAGGAAGAATAACTGGTGGTACTGCAAATTATTTGGGTCCTGAAACTGGTAATGCTTTTAGCTGGGGACCACTAGTAAGTGAATTATACTACGATGAAACTATTGAAAACTTGTATGACAATAATGGTGCAATAACTTTTAACAACACTGGAACACCCATAAACACTTATGATCCTTATGTATTTTTTACCAATGCATGGACACAGAACTATAGCTTAAGTTTATCAAAAGCTACAAAGTTATACTCTACCAATGTAGTTGGTAGTTATGCTAATGAATCAGGTGTTATCCCAACCAATAAATACGCACGGTACAATCTAGGTGTAGGTTTTGATATTCGTCCTATAAAAAATTTAACATTATCGGTGAACGGCGCAGTGATAGGAAGTGTTGCGAACAGAACAATCAAAGGTAGTTCTATAAATGGAATAATGCTAGGTCTTCTGCGGACTTCTCCTACGTTTGACAATACGAATGGTCTTGAAGATCCTGTAAACAACCCAAGCTCTTATTTACTTGACGATGAACGACAACGTTCTTATAGAGCAGGTGTTAATGATAATCCATATCGCTCAATTAACGAAACTTCTAACATTAACGAAGTCTACAGATATTCTTTACAAGCTGGAGGGAAATATGATCTGTCTGAAAAATGGAGCATTCTATTTAACTCTGGAATTGATTATTACAATGATTTTCGAGAAGGAGGCATTAATGAAGATCCTTCTTCATTAGCACCAAGAAATGCAAGTTTATATTCCAACACTTATGAATATGAATCAAGCCATTTACAAATATCCTCAGTTTACAATCCAATTTCTTCAAACACAATGAATCTAGATTTAACCGTAGGATATGAATACAATCAAAGTAGTTTATTGAGTGATTTTCTCTCAGCAAGCAACATCATACTAGGCGAACCCACACCTTTTGTTGCATCTTCTTCTTTTAATGATTTCAAAAGAGCAGGTGGAATTTTTGCAATTGATTTCGATTTTATGGAACGATTAAATATCAATGCAAGTATTCGTCAAGACTACTCAAATCAATTTGGCCCTGAAACTAATGGATTTACTTCATGGGGAATAGGAGGCGAATTTAATTTCATCCAACTTATGGATACTATTTCCAGACCTTATTTCAACATGGGTTTGATTTCCTCTGTAGGAAGAATGGGTAACATCAATAATTCAGGCATAAAGAATGGAGTATATACACCAGGTATTATTGGTGGTGATGGTTTTATATCAAGTTTTCCAGTAGAAGGTTTCGAACCGAATGATTATGCTAACTCACAATCATTGACAGCGGAAAACACTTTAACTTTTGACATTGGTATTGTAACTAATTTTAGAAATATAATTTCGTCAAGAATAATCTATTACAATGAACAGTCCAATGGATTGCATGCAATACAACCTATATCTTCTTCTAGTGGATTAAATTTCCAATATTTGAATGTTGGCTCTATTTCCAATAGTGGATTTGATGTATCATTAAGTATAAATCCTATTCGTAAAAGAGTACTAAATTGGTCTTTTGATATTCATTTTAACAAAAATGTCAATGTGGTTAATAATATTAACGACATAGATAAAAGTCAAAGCATGGGGCCTTTTACTACATCATATTCAGTTATTCAAGAAGGTTTACCTTATGGTGCTATAATAGGAACTGGATTTGAGAAAAACGAAAATGGTGAAACATTAATAGGAGATGATGGATGGCCTCTTACAGATTCTAATCTATTTTTAGGTGACCCTAATCCAGATTGGATGATGTTTGTTGGGAACAGTATTACATTATTCGAAAGTTTAACTTTATCTGCGTTGATAGAAATTAAGCAGGGTGGTGATATGTATTGTGGTACTTGTGGGACATTGGATTATTTCGGAAGAACACAGCGAGCAATTTCGGAGATTAATGGAACATTTGTTTTTGATGGTGTAGATGAGTTTGGGGCAATTAATACTCAAGCTGTTGAACTCGCTCCTACTTCAGGAAGTTATACCGATTTCTATAGAGTTCGATATGGATTCGGTGGATTAACTGAAATGAGTATTTATGATGCGAGCTGGATTAAATTAAGGAATCTAAGTTTGACATACGACTTCAGTAATTTATTAAATCTTAAACTAGGTCGTTCGGTTTCATTAGGATTCACCATGGAAAATTTCATACTTCGAACAACTTATCCTGGCATTGACCCTGAAACAAACTTAACTGGTAATTCAGGTGCTATAGGATTTGACTATTATAATAACCCTGGTATTGAGCGTTACGGATTTCATTTAAAACTTAATTTTTAAATCAACAACATGAAACTATATATAAACGCAATATTTTTCCTTTGTATCTTCGGCATATTCTCTTGTAATCTTGTTGATGAAAGTGAGAATAGTTCAACACTGACTGATGTGGAAGCTAATGACCTTTTACAGGCAACAATTAGTCAAATTGCTTTTAATCAAACAGCCTTGCCCGGAAGAACTGCTGGTATTTTTGTAAATTATCTTAATCCTGGAGACGGCAAAGCATTTATACCTTATAATATTGAACCGAGTTCATTTGATAATTTTTGGAATTTCGCTTATTACACAGGCAGTTTGGCTTCCGCCCAAAAATTATTAGAATTAGCAAAAGAAGAGGCTAACACTGACCTTGAAGGAATAGCACAAATTCTATTAGCCTATGAATACAGTAATGTCACTAACACATTTGGAGATATTCCTTTTAATGATGCAATAAAAGGTACTGCTGATATTACTCCTTCTTATGATTCACAAGTAAATGTTTACGATGGAATAATTGAATTGTTGGACAATGCCATTGAATTGATAGAAAACAGTGGGACAAACAATAGCTTGAGTATCAATGACGAAATCTACAATGGAGATATGACTCTTTGGACAAAGTTTGCATATGGGTTAAAAGCTAGAACGCTCTATAATCTTAGAAATAAAAACACAAACTTTGATCAACAAATATTGGTTATTCTTGAATCATCTTTTAGTAATAGATCCGAACAAGCAAGCTTTCAGTTTAGTGCTGAAAAACCAAATCCATTAAAAACATTTGAAACTGAAAGACCTTCAACTCTTTTTTTATCAGGAGCATTTGGCACTTTTTTACAAACTAACAATGATCCTAGATTTCTAAAATATTCAACAGGTGATACAATTAATTCAGCATTTTTTGGTTTTGAATGGGAAAATCCGAATTCTCCTTTAGTATGGACATCAGAAAATACTGAATTACCTCTTCTTTCATATACTGAAATACTATTTATGGAAGCTGAAGTAAGTAATCATTTGAATTATAGTACTGATGAAATTAGCAATAGATTAAGATTAGCTATTACTTCCAGTATGATTGAAAATCAATTATCTACAACAGCTGCTGATGTTCAAGATTACATCAGCAGTTTTAGTAATATAGAAGGATTATCAAGTAATGAAATCCATCAGCGCATTATGGAACAAGCATATTATGCTTATTATGGCTATAACTTTATTCAATCATGGAACAACATTCGCAGAACAGGAATTCCACTTATTGAAAATCCTTTAGTTCAGCCTTCAACTTACAATCCTTTAGGTGTCATTCCAGTCAGATTTATATATCCAGAATCTGAATTTCTGCTTAACTCAGTTGAACTCCAAGAAGCGATGGATCGACAAAATGGAGCATTGGCGGATAAAGGGCTATGGGTTTTTGAATAAATTTAGATAGTCTTATTTTTAAATTGCATAACCGCTCTTTCTTCTAAAAGTTATAATCTTTTATTCACTTTTATTGCTATTAGCTAATTGCCAATTCCTTTTGGAATACACCTGACTTTTATATTATATTTTTTTCTATATATCCACAAGTAATCATTACCTTTGCCCTTCTTTTATTTTGGGCTCGAGCCCAAAATAATCATTAAAAAATTTATAAAAACTTTTGGGTTAAACCCAAAATAATACAGATTAAACTCTACTCAAGCTTTAAAGAATGAAAAATGCCTTAAGCGTTTTATTGTGGTTAATTTGCTGTACATGCTGGACTTTGCCATGTAAAAGCCAAGTTGCCGTTGAGGACATAAAAGATGTTTTTCGCGTACAAAACAATAAGGCAATTGAAGAAATTAAAGTAGATGGTATACTCGATGAAGCCATATGGAAATCCCAAAATATAGCATCTGATTTCTACCAAAAAACACCCTACTTCGACACAATTGCCGATCCGCGCACTGAGGTGCGATTCACATACGATGACAATTATCTATACATGGCTGCCATATGTTTCCAAGAGGAACCAGTTGTCATCCAATCCTTAAAAAGAGACGAATTTTGGAGTAATGACGGGATAGCATTAACTATTGACCCATTGAACACACGAACCAACGCTTTTTTATTTGGTGTAACGGCTGCAGGTGCTCAGTGGGATGCACAATATGCTGCTAACTCGGGAATCAATTCAGACTGGAGTAATAAGTGGTACGCAGAAGTAAATATCAGCGATGGATACTGGACTGCTGAAATGGCAATTCCTTTAAAGATATTAAGATATGACCCCACAAAAACAGAATGGGGATTAAACATCGTGAGAGGGATTCAAGCACTCAACGAATTTCACAATTGGACAGCAGTTCCCGAATCATTCTGGCCACCGAATCCCGCATTTGCCGGGACAATGGAATGGGATAATCCTCCTGCTAAAAGTAAAGGAAATTACAACCTTATACCCTATGTAACAGGAAGCATAAACACAGACCAAGGTCAAACACCTACATATAAAGCTAATGCAGGACTTGATGCACGATTCGCATTGACTTCCACCATAAATGCCGATGTAACACTTAATCCTGACTTCTCACAAATAGAGGTAGATGAACAGGTTACTAATTTAACTAGATTCAGTATTTTCTTACCTGAGAAACGAACATTCTTTCTAGAAAATAGCGATGTGTTTAGTAATTTCGGAGTAGGTTCTGTACGTCCTTTTTTCTCAAGAAAAATAGGCATCGATGAAAATGGAAATGCCATCCCACTTATTTATGGATTGCGAGCGACAGGAAACATTACAGAAACTCTTCGAGCAGGAGCAATGAACACGCATTCTGCCGCAACAAGTGAAACCACTGGACTAAATCAATCCGCTATTTCAATCCAAAAACGATTCGGTTTGTCCTTTATACAAGCTTTAGTCACAAATCAGCAAGGCTTCGACGATATAAATCCCATAGATAAAACAGGTAGTAGAAACGTGAGTTTGGAGGGAAATTATACGAGTAATGACGGACAAAAATCTGTGTGGGGAGGACTTCACCGTTCGTTCAAAAGCGGCAATACTAATAAGACAGGCTTTTACTCTTTTGGTGCTCGATATAGAAATGCGAACTGGGAAGTATCTACTGACTTCAATACGGTTCAAGAAAATTATACGACAGACATGGGTTTTAATCTACGGATTGATAACTACGATGCACTGCGTGACACAAGTATTCGTGTGGGATTCAACCAATCTTACTCTTTCGTAGATTACACTATTCGACCTGCTGAAGGTAAAATCCAAAGACATCGATTCGGTTTCGAAAACTTCCTCGTCTATAATCCCGACTGGAGTTTCAACGAGCGATTTAATCGACTTCGTTATTTCCTTGTACTACGAAACACTAGCGAATTCCGAATACGTTTAGACAATAATGCAGTGGAACTACTCTACCCTTTCGCTTTTGTTTCAAATGGTGATCCATTACCTGTAGACCGCTATAGTTACAGTAGCATCAACTTGGAATATAGTTCTGACGATAGAAAACTATTTCAATACGACTTAAGCACAAAAGTAGGTCAATTTTACAACGGTACTTTGAATCAATTTACAGCGGGAATAAATTACCGAGTGCAACCTTGGGGGAATTTTGGACTGACCTATGAATTCAACCAACTGGATTTCCCTGAACCATATGGAAGCGGATTAATCACTGCTTTACGGTCGAAGATTGAAATAGGTTTTTCAAGAAACTTACTTTGGACCAACTTATTCCAGTTTGTAGATCAACAAGATTTCATGGGCTTCTTTGAAAGGTGGAATAGATTCTTTGACTAG
>CAZMKA010000141.1:0-9096 GCA_964566605.1 uncultured Saprospiraceae bacterium
CACTAGAACCTGCCATTCCACTCATCTTAAGTACTTTGCCATCAAAAACTTGCTTTTGCATAGTCATTTTTCCAACATTAACCGACTTCAACATCATTGAAGGAGATTTCATTAAAGTAGTAAAGATTGCATTTCTGCCCATAATTTCAGCAGAATAAACTGAAGACATATCCTTTATATTTTCGATTTTATCCTTTCCACCCAAAGCGTCTAAATAGTCTCCGATCACTATCTCTGCTGTGTGTCCTTCAGGTATCTTCTCTTCTATAGGTTCTACATAGTTACCTTGAGAATCATAAAAGTCAATCTTTTTATCAGAATCAAAAGGCAATAGCTTATTTGCAACTTCACTTTTATTCCCAACAACAATAATATGAGCATTATCAGGTCGAATGTATTTCTTAGCAACTTCTAGAACATCCTCAGGAGTTACTTTAGTAATATTTGAAATATAATTTTCGTAATAGTCTGAAGGCAAATTGTACTTAGCAGAATTTAATGCTAATCTAGCAACAGTAGAAGGATTGCTTATTGATCTTGCAAATGTACCAGTCATAAACTTCTTAGAAATTTCTAAATCTTCGCTATCTACAAGTTCAGTAGTTATACTGTTCATTTCCTTTAAGAATTCAACAACTGAAGAATCAGTCACTTCGTTTCGAACGCTTGCAAAAGCATTAAAATAGCCTTGGAAAGGATCTATATCTAATCTTGATCTTGCACCGTATGTATATGCTTTATCTTCACGTAAATTTTGCATCAACTTGCTTGAGAAAACTCCACCTCCTAAAATAGCATTCATTACACTGGCTTTGATTGCATCATCATCACCAGGCTTAATGTTAACAGGGTAAGCTATGTTAATTACAGATTGAACTGCACCAGCTTTATTTACAAAATCAACTTTAGAACCCATTGGACTTTCAGTCTTTGGCATTGGCTCATAAGCTATCATTGCTTCAGGATTCTTCCACTTACCGAAGTATTCAATTGCTTTTGCCTTAGCCTCTTCAGGAGTAATATCTCCTACAATTATTAAATATGAATTACTAGGATAAAAAGTTCTAGAATAATATTTCTTTACATCTTCTAAAGTAATGTTATTTACACTTTCGATAGACTCACTTAATCCATAAGGGTGGTTTTTACCGAAAACTAATGCATTTCTTACACGTTCTGCAATTGCATTTGGATCATCTTGTGAAGATTGAATTCCTGAAAGAGTTCTCTTAACAGCTTTATCAAATTCTTCTTGCGGAAATATAGGGCTTGTAATAACATCGCTAAATATATCTAGATATTCATCAAGATATTTTGTTAAACACTGACCTGAAGCTGATCTACCAGAAGTAGAAAGTGTAGCTCCTAAATAATCAACACTTTTATCTATTTCAGCTTTAGTTCTTTTTTTTGTTCCTGCTGATATTAAAGATCCAGATATGCCAACAAATCCTGTTTTATCTACTCCATCCTTTATCTCTAAAATAGGAGGGCTGTTCAATGATAATTGAAAATTAACTAATGGCAGTTTGTGATTCTCAACTATTATTACTTTAAGACCATTGTCTAATTTTTCAATAGAATATTCACCCATTTGCACAGGCTTAGCTTCTCCTGATTTAGGAGCAGAAGAACGAAAAGAGATATTTTCATCTTTCGTCGTTTCCATTAATTTGTCTGTCGTTTTTGGCGTACAAGCCATAAAACTTAGGACTGTTAGTATAAATGTATATTTTAATAATTTCATTTTAGTTTAATTTTAATCAGTCTAGAATTATGGATTAGCTGGTTTCGGCATGTAATACAATACTACTCTTTTATCAGGCGTAAGATAATTTTTCGCTGCATTCAAAATATCTTCTTTAGTAACAGAAAGGTATTTGTCCAATTCTGAATTTACACGAGAAGCATCATCAAAATACGTTTTCGCATTTGCAAGATTTTCTGCGACACCAGAAAGCCTTCCATTTTGTCTGATTAAGTTAACTTCAATTTGATTTCTTAATTTCTCATATTCTTCATCTGAAATTAATTCAGTTGAAATTTTCCGAATTTCTTCATCCATTCCTGTTTCTAGTTGTTCAGGAGTAATTCCACCGTTTACTATTCCAAAAGCTAAAGTAACTCCTGGGTCTTCAAGACCTAGTGGAAAAGAACCCACAAACAAAGCTAATTGCTGTTCATTTACTAATGATTTATTTAATCTCGAACTTTCCCCTTGAGACAATAATTGACCCAACATATCAACTGCGTAATAATCTTGATGATCCATTCCTACTGTTCTGTAAAGCTGAACAACAGCAGGTAATTGAATATTATCAAAAATTGTATCACGTATTTCCTTCGTAAGAGGTTTTGGGTTTTTATCTGGTCTTGGAATTTCAATAGTCCCTGTAGGAATATCAGAATAATACTTTTTTACTAGTTCTTTAGTTTCTTCATAATCGATGTCACCTGCTACAACTAATACTGCATTATTGGGCACATAAAAAGTAGCATAAAACTCTTGATAGTCTTTTTCTTCTGCTGCATTCAAATGTTCCATGGATCCTATAATTGGCCATTCATAAGGATAGTCTTCATAACCTCTTGACATTGCCTCTAGTAAAATAGAACCATAAGGTTGATTATCTATTCGTTGTCTTCTTTCTTCCTTTACAACTTGTCTTTGAGTTTCAATTCCTACATCATCTACTTTTGCGTGAAGCATTCTTTCTGATTCCAACCAGAGTCCAAGCTCTAATTCATTACTAGGCAAAATTTCAAAATAATATGTTCTATCAAAACTAGTATTAGCATTCAATGTACCTCCTGCAGATTCAACATATTTCGTGTATTCACCTCTTGGGATATTTTCAGTTGCTTCAAAAAGTAAATGTTCGAAGAAATGAGCAAAACCTGTTCTATTGGGATTTTCATTTTTTGATCCTACATGATACATGACAGAGACAGATACAACTGGGCTGCTATTATCTTTGTGCATAATAACATCCAAACCATTATCAAGCTTAAATTCCTGATAGTCAATATTTAGCTGTGCAAAGCTTAAACTAGCCCACAACATACTGAAACAAAATAATGTTATTTTCATTATGAAATATTTTTTTTGAAGAATAAATATACGTTGATATATACAATTTCATTAATAAAAATAAAAATAATTGCATATGCAATAATACAAGTTGATATTTATGTTCTGTTTACGAAATCAATATATTAGAGAATTTTATCAGCACAAGAAGAACTTGCGAATGCAAAAGGCTTAGCCTTAAAAGTAAAACCCATACCTTTTATATACCCCATTGCTTCGGTAAATGCAATATTCGATTTAAAGTTAGGATCAGTATTAATGTCAGCATGCACTTCTAATTTTACATCAAGTTTTTCAAAAAGTGATGAAAGTTGATAAGCAATTTCAATAGATTTTGAAACTTCAATTATCATGCGTTCTTTCAATTCTACATTTTGTTTATTAATAGAAGTTTTAATTAACATAAATCCACCCTTCCCTTCTCTTAAAAACACAATAACTGTAGCATACTTTGTTGTTTTACTATGCACTTGAGAATCTGTTCCTATACAAACCTTCATTATGTAGCCCTGGTTTATTTCTTGGACTAAAATCTCTTCTACAACTTCAACAATAGGCTTGTCGAAAGTCTTACCAGAAAGCGTTCTCCATTCATTCATAAAATAGATTTAAATGAAATTATTTCACAATAGTTATATCTCCTGTTAATGAAAATGATTGAATTTCACCAGTATCTAATTCAACAGTTGCTTCCATAATGTAAACAAATACTGCTGGATTTAATGTCTTTCCTTTCCATGTCCCATCCCATCCAACATCATTTTCAGTAGAAACAAAAACGCGTTCTCCCCATCTATTATATATTTGTAATTCAAATTCGTTTATTTCCCATTCGCTTGGAAAAAAGACATTGAAAACATCATTATTATTATCAAAATTGGGTGTGAAAATATTAGGTACATAAATAGTTGCGTCACCACAATTCTGTTGTTCAAAAATGAATTCGAATGTATTTTCAAAACAAGAATTAATAAATGTAATACTATAAATGCCAGGATTGTTTAATTCTCTTATACTGTCTTTACTACCATCATTCCATAAAATATCTTCAGCTACAATATTTACTAAATCAATTAATAAAGGTGTCCCCTCACAAATTGTATAAAATGAGTCTAATGGATTTTCAACTTCTTCCTGATTTAGAAAAATTAATGATATCGAATCAGTAGAAACTCCACATTCATTACTTACAGAAATAATGTAATCTCCAGACTCTGTTGCATTATATATCGAATTTTCAAGTCCATCTTGCCATTCATACATATAGTCATCGCCAATAAAACCATCTAAGAGTATCGTTTCACTAGAGCAAACTGTATCATCTTGCCCTAAGTCAACTTCAATAGGAGATGTATCAAATTCTATTTCAATAGAATCTACAAATACATAGCACTCATTACTAGCTTCTACCCAATATAAGCCATCCTGATCAGCAATAATTGTAGGCAATACATCACCTGTATTCCATGAAATACTAATTCCCTCTTGGGTAATTCCTGAATTTAACTCAATTGATTCTTCATTACAAATTAGTAGATTATCTCCTAAGTTAAATGATTCAATAAAAGGGTAATTTTCAATAACAAAACTATCTGTTATAGCTCCACAAGAATTACTTAATTCTACCGAATATGCACCATCAAAAAAGAATATCTCAAAAGTATCCGTTGAACCAGTACTCCAAAGAATTGAAACATCGTCTGCTACTGAAAGATTTACTTCGTAAATATCCGTAAAACAATTCTTGATTGTATCTTTCAAATTCACTTCTGCAGGTGGATTATTAAATTCGACTTGAATAGTATCATTAGATTCCCCACATGAAGAACTTAACGATACTGAAAACGTGCCCGGGTTATCAACTAAAATTGATGGTTCTTGAGAGCCAGTATTCCAAAGTATTTCACCTGGAATGTTTCCAATATCTAATAAAACTGTATCGCCAAAGCATAAAGCAAGATCTTCACCTAAATCTATTATAGGAGTATCATTATTAATATTGACATTAATCGTATCAAAGGATAAGTCGCAAAGATTAGATGCAATAACATTATATTCACCTTCATCTTTAACAATTATAGAAGAATCTTGAGAGCCAGTATTCCATAAGATAATTGTAGAGTCATCGACATCAATTGCCAATTCTAAGCTATCACCAGAACAAAACGTGAGGTCAGGACCTAAATCTACATTTGGTGAAGTACCAAGGTCAAGAATTTCTATAGAGTCAACGACTGAATTGCATGCTCCTTGTATATTAAGAGAGTAAACACCCGGATTATTGACTACAATTGAATTTGAAAATTGATTTGTACTCCATGTGTAGTCTCCTTGAATTTCAGGAGCAATTAAAGAAATTGAATCTCCTTGACAAATTCCTAAATCAGCACCTAGATCTAATGGGATTAAATTACTCAAGAAATTAATTTCGAAGCTATCTGTTTTAATTGTGCAGGAATTTTCGATTTCAACAAAATAAAATCCTTCATCGAAGATTGTTATAAATGAATCTTGGATACCTGTACTCCACTCTACTGTTCCTGTTCCTGAAATTATTGATAGGTTTAAAGAATCTCCTTCACAGATTTCATAAGTATCATTTAAATTGGGATCATTCAGTGATTCACCGATTGATACATAAACAGAATCAACACTCACTCCACAATTATTGATTCCTCCTACTATGTAATTACCTCCTTCAATAATACTTATTTCATTCGTATTATCACCAGTGCTCCATTCAAATCCAATTCCACTTGGATCATCAATTGCTGATAAATTTAATGTATCTCCTTCACATAATAAGAGGCTATCAGGAAGATTAAGCTGTGGGCTTTGTCCATTAAAAGATATATTAACAGTATCAAAAACAACATCACAAAACCCTTCAACACTAGCTATAATTTCACCTTCATCACTAACCCAAATACCAGATGAATTTTCACCTGTACTCCAACCTATTTCAAGTCCATTTTCAGCGCTTAAAAAAACACTATCACCTGGACACAATTCTATATCTTGACCTATGTTTAAAGATATTTCTTCCGCTTCAACTATTTCAAATTCGAATATTTCAGTTTTACACAAATTACTTACAGTAACTGAGAATTCACCTGGTTCTAGAGCAGCATAAAATGGAAGAGTAGAATTATCTTGCCATAAGTATTCAACTCCTTCGAAACCTAAATAAATTAATTTACCTTCTCCTGGGCACGCAATTGTATCATCAAAAGGCACAAAAGCTGGAAAATCATTATCGACAAAAACTTCAAAGGAAATATTATCAGAAAAGCATTCATTATAAACTTCTAATGAGTATTCTCCTGCTCCAGTTATAAATAAAGCCTGACCGGTGGAACCGTCCTGCCAAAGAAACTCATTTATTCCATCGTTAAAACTTCCATAATCAACTATAGTGGGTAATTCATCCAAACACAGAAAAAGATCTTCTTGCTCGTTAAGAACAATTGGTAAAATTTGATTTACGGTAAAGTCTTCCGTAATTACTCCGCATTCATAAGTTAGATCCACTGTATAATTACCTGATTCACTAACAGAAAACGAATTTCCAGTTACACCACCAGACCAGCTGTAAGTTCCTAGTAATGGATCTAAAGTAATTTCAAGTTGTTCGCCAAAACATAAATTCGTATTATCTATATTTATTTCAGGTGTATCGTAAATCTCAATTTTGATGGTATCCGAATTAAATTCACAATTCAAAAATGCATCTACATAATATGTTCCAGCTTCATTTACGACTATGGAATTAGCTATTTCGCCTGTATTCCAAATATTAGTCGCCTCAGCATTACTACTAATAATAGTTATGGGAAATTCATCTGCACAAACTTCTAAATCTTCTCCTATATCAACAACAACATTCTGAGAACTCTCCCCTTGAAATTCAACCGCCACAGAATCAATAAGATAATATCCAAAAAAACCAAAAGCACCTGATTGATTTTGAGTAAAATCTGTATTGGCATCAGTATAAAAATTACCAATTGTTACATGTGTTTCACCCCCAGGTGAAATATAATCCATTGATAAGACATGCCAAGTATCATTACTTTCTACTAAATCTGTTTTTACTAGTTGAGGAGATTGACCAATATACGTGCCAGGTGCACCATTCGAAAGTAACATTCCTAAACCACTTGAAAATCCAGCTTGGTCAGCTGGATTATAATAAATACTTAGTTTATAGCACGCATTAGCAATTGTTGGTTGATCAAGTATTGCTTGAATATATTCTCGGTATTGACCAGCCTGTTGATAGGTGACTAATCCACAATACGCATCTCCTGCATCAGATTGTTGAAATCCAACTATATTAGTAGGAACACCTACATCTCCATTTGAACAAGCATTATAGTAATCTGATGTTCCGAATGTGGGAACACTCCAATTATTAACACCGAAATCGGCAAGAAAATTTGGACAAGAAGAAAAATTTGCAAAATCTGGATTTGGCACTATATTTTGACAGAAAGAAACAAAAGCTACACAAGAAAAAATCAAAGTTAATATTCGTCTCATTAAAAGGGGATTCTAACATAATAAGAAACACACTTAACTAATAGATAGTCAAATGATTAAGGAAAGATAGGAATATTATTTGAGTAGACAATTACTTTGTAATACATAATTTCAACTTATCTTAAAATGGTCAAATCTCCACTTCTCAACACTTCAAACAATTCTCCATCTTCATCAACAAATTCCGCTTGTAAAACATATGCATAAACCCCAGATTGTAAAGACTCCCCTTTAAATGTTCCATCCCAGCCCATTTTAGGATCAACTCCTATATATACTTTCTCTCCCCATCTATTGTATATTACTAATTGATATGATTGAATATCCAAGTTTTCATTAAAGAACGCTCTAAATATGTCATTATTACTATCTCCGTTTGGAGTAAAAGTATTCGGTATATATATTTTATCTTCAGTACAATCTTCTTGTACAAAATTGAAATCAACAATTGTATCAATACATGAATTAATAAATTGAATACTATATAGACTAGGTGTCAATAATTCTCTGATTCGATCATTACTTCCATCGTTCCATAAAATCTCATCAGCAATTACATTCGTTAAATCTATCAGAAGAGGAACACCTTCACATGTTAGATAATTATCTTCAATAGATGTAAGTATTTCATCAGTTTCTAATACTACAATTTCAAAAGTATCAGAAGTTGTACCGCATTCTGAACTTGTATTTAAAATATATAATCCAGTGTTTGTTACCGAATATAAGGAATTATTATTTCCATCTTGCCATTCATAAGAAAATTGATCACCTTGAAAACCATCCAACAAAATTTCAGTTCCATCACATATTGTGTCATTTGTCCCTAAATTTAAAGACACAGGAGAAATCTCAAAAATAATGGAAATAGAATCCCGTAACTGAAAACATGAATTACTTGATTCAACCCAGTATATTCCATCTTGTTGAACTTCAATCGAACTTGATGTTTCTTCAGTATTCCATAAAATCTCTACATTCTCTTGGGTAATTTCGGATTCAAGAATAAATGAATTTTCGTCACAAATCGTAAGGTTATCAGGGATGCTAAAATTCTCAATTTGTGGAATCGTTTCTATAATAAATGAGTCAATCTCAAAACCACAATTATTACTTATTGATACAGAATATATACCATCATTAAAAAACGCTTCTAAAGAATCAGTTGACCCAGTACTCCATTCTATAATGGAATTCTCAATATTATTTTCAACATTTATGAAAACAGTATCATTCGCACAGATTTTTAATGTATCCTGAATCTCTATTTCGGATGGAGGTTCAGTAAAGTCAAGAATTATGGTGTCCATTGATTCTCCACATGATGTAAGTAAAACAATTGAATACATTCCACTTTCAATTGCTACAATTGAAGCTTCTGTAGATCCAGTATTTCATTGTATATTTCCTGATACATTTCCGATGTCTAATTCCAAAGAATCACCAGAACATAATTGTACATC
>CAZMKA010000142.1:0-7829 GCA_964566605.1 uncultured Saprospiraceae bacterium
ATTGTTGTTTTCATGAACAAGACTGATCTTGTTGATGATGAAGAAATGCTTGAACTAGTTGAAATGGAAGTTAGAGAACTTCTTGATCAATATGAGTTCGATGGTGATAACGCTTCAGTTATTCCAGGTTCAGCAATTAAAGCTTTAGAAGACGATCCTGCAGGAATCGAAGCTATTCATAAATTAATGGCTGCAGTTGATGCAGACATTCCTGAGCCAGAAAGATTAGTTGATCAGCCTTTCCTTATGCCAATAGAAGATGTATTCTCTATTACAGGTAGAGGTACAGTTGCAACTGGTAGAATCGAAAGAGGTGTTGTAAACACTGGAGATCCCGTAGAAATCATTGGTATGTTGAAAGAAGGTGAAAAGCCTCTTAACTCAACTGTAACTGGTGTAGAGATGTTCCGTAAGATTCTTACAAGAGGAGAAGCTGGTGATAACGCTGGTATCCTTTTGAGAGGTATTGATAAGGAAATGATCAAAAGAGGTATGGTTATTTGTAAGCCTGGTTCAGTAACTCCACACAAGAAATTCAAGTGTGAGGTTTATGTATTAAGTAAAGATGAAGGTGGACGTCACACTCCATTCTTTAACGGTTACCGTCCACAATTCTACTTTAGAACAACAGATGTAACAGGTGATTGTGTATTACCTGCTGGTGTAGAAATGGTAATGCCTGGTGATAACTTGACTTTAGAGGTTTCTCTAATCAATACTATCGCAATGGAAGTTGGACTACGTTTCGCAATACGTGAAGGTGGTAGAACTGTAGGTGCAGGTCAGGTTACTGAAATACTTGATTAATACGAGTATATACACATCATACTTTTAGTATGTGGTACATAATATTAAATTAAGCATCCCTTTAAAGGGGTGCTTAATTTTGTTATTTTATCAAAGTTAAAACATTAGAAGCTTTTGTTATAAGACTTTGATAAGCGTTTAGGGGAGTGGCTCAATTGGTAGAGCATCGGTCTCCAAAACCGAGGGTTGCAGGTTCGAGTCCTGTCTCCCCTGCAAATAAAAATAAAGGCATAGCCTTACTTTAAAAATTATAAAGATGAATAATATAGTTTCATACGTAAAAGAAAGTTACAATGAACTTTTGCACCACGTAACTTGGCCAACAATGTCTGAGTTGCTGTCTAGTGCGAGAGTGGTTCTTATAGCTACTGTGATACTAGCACTTATCATCCTTGTTTTAGATTTGCTATTCAATGGAGTTATCTTAGAAGGTAATTTAATTAATGGCGGTATTTATAATATTGGAGTTGAATAATTAATATATGGAAATGAGTGATTCAACTAAATGGTACTCTTTGCGAGTGATAAGTGGAAAGGAAAAGAAGATCAAGGAAAGACTTGAACTTGAAATTTCTAGAAACAACTGGGGTGAAGTAATTCCTCAAATCATTGTTCCTTCTGAAAAAGTTTATAAAATCAGAAATGGAAAGAAAGTGATTATGGAAAGAAACATTTTACCAGGATATATTTTGGTTGAAGCTGTACCTAGTAAGTTTTCAGGAGAAATGATTACAACAATAGTTAATTCTCCAAATGTTATTCATTTTCTAGGTAAAAATAACCCAATCCCTATGCAGCCTTCCGAGGCGAATAGAATGTTAGGAAAAGTTGATGCATCTCAAGATGTTGGAGAAGCAATGATTGAACCTTACATAGTAGGTGAAACAGTTAAAATCATTGACGGACCTTTCAAAGATTTTGTAGGTGATATCAAAGAAGTTAACGAAGAGAAGAAAAAACTTAAAGTTATAGTAAAAATATTCGGTAGAGGAACCGAAGTTGAGCTTAACTTTATACAAGTTGAAAAACAAACATAATTTATTTATAGCTAAAATTCTTATTGAGAATGGCAAAAGAAGTAGACGGTTTTATCAAGTTGCAAGTAAGAGGTGGTTCAGCGAATCCATCTCCTCCAGTAGGTCCTGCTCTTGGTGCGAAGGGGGTTAATATTATGGAATTCTGTAAGAGATTCAATGCTGAAACTCAGGAACAACAAGGGAAGGTTCTTCCAGTTGTTATAACTGTGTTTAAGGATAAATCTTTCAGTTTTATAATTAAAACTCCTCCCGCAGCAGTTCAACTCCTTGAAAAAGCTGGATTAAAATCCGGTTCAGCGGAGTCGAATAGAGACAAAGTAGGGAAAGTAACATGGGATCAAGTAAAGGAAATTGCTGAAAACAAGATGCCCGACTTAAATGCATTTAAAATTGAGTCTGCCATGAAAATGGTAGCTGGAACTGCAAGAAGTATGGGAATCAATGTTACAGGAACTCCACCTTGGGAAGCGTAATTTAGTAAAACTAAAATTGTAAACTAGGGAGCAGGCCATTTTCTGCGTTCGTACCTTTAAATTAATTAGAATGGCAAAATTATCTAAAAAGCGTAAAGCTGCTGAAGCAAAAGTGGATGCAAACAAGCTTTACAGCTTAACTGAAGCGGCTGCATTAGTTAAAGAAATTAATACAGCTAAGTTCGACGCCTCTGTTGATGTACACATTAACCTAGGAGTTGATCCAAGAAAAGCCGATCAGGCTATCAGAGGAACTACGGTTCTTCCTCACGGAACAGGTAAATCTAAAACTGTTCTTGTGTTGTGTACACCCGACAAAGAAGCAGAGGCAATTGAAGCTGGAGCTGATTTCGCAGGTCTTGATGAGTACATAGACAAAATTTCAAAAGGATGGACTGATGTCGATGTAATAGTAGCTATGCCTACTGTTATGGCAAAAGTAGGTCGAGTAGGTAGAATCCTAGGACCTCGTTCATTAATGCCTAATCCCAAGTCGGGTACAGTAACAATGGATGTTGCTGCAGCTGTTAAGGATGTAAAAGGTGGTAAAATTGCATTCCGTGTAGATAAGTACGGAATTATTCACTCAACTGTTGGTAGAGTTTCTTTTAGTTCTGATAAAATTGAGCAAAATGCTGCTGAATTAATTGGTACTATTGTTAAAATGAAACCTTCAACTGCAAAAGGTGCTTACGTTAAATCATTAACTATGGTTTCTACAATGAGTCCTGGAATTGCAATTGACCCTAAATCTATTTCTTAATAGCTCAAATATCTGAATAATGACAAAAGCACAAAAAACAGCATTAATTGCTGATCTAAAACAAAAATTCAGTGAGAGCTCGTTTTTCTATATCACTGATTCTTCTACTTTAACTGTAGAAGAGGTAAATAAACTAAGAGCTCTATGCTATGAAAAAGGTGTAGAGATGAAGGTTGTTAAAAATACTTTAGCAATTAAAGCCCTTGAGGAAAATGCTGAAGAGAAAAATTACACACCTCTTTTTGACGCTCTAAAAGGACCAACAGCATTAATGTTTGCTGAAACTGGTAATATGCCAGCAAAGGTTATTAAAGAGTTTAGAGAGAAATCTGAACGTCCTGTTTTAAAAGCAGCTTATATAGATTCCGATATATTTATCGGTGACGATCAGGTAGACGCCCTAGCTAGTTTGAAGTCGAAAGAAGATTTAATTGGAGATGTTATTCTCTTGTTACAATCTCCTATCAAGAACGTTATTGGTTCTCTTCAAAGTGGTGGAAGCACGATTGCAGGTCTTTTAAAGACTTTGCAAGAGCGTGAGGCGTAATTAGTATGGCTTCCAAGCTTTTACGCAATTATTATATTAATTAATTATTTAACTTAAAAAACGACCTTATAATGGCGGATTTAAAAGAAATTGCGGAACAATTAGTAAACCTTTCAGTAAAAGATGTTAGCGAATTAGCTGATATCCTTAAAGAGGAATACGGAATTGAACCAGCAGCAGCTGCAGTAGCAGTAGCTGGACCAGCAGCAGGTGGCGGAGACGCGGCTGCAGCTGAAAAAACTGAATTTGATATACACTTAGTTTCTGCAGGTGCAGCTAAGCTAGCTGTAGTTAAAGAAGTTAAAAATCTTTTAGGAGTTGGACTTAAAGATGCTAAGGGATTAGTAGATGGAGCTCCAGCTACAATTAAAGAAGGTGTGGCTAAAGCTGATGCTGAGTCCATTAAAGCTGCTCTTGAAGCGGCAGGTGCTGAAGTTGAATTGAAGTAATTTAACATTCGCACTTAGTTTAATGACAGAGGCTTTATCCTAAAATAAATTGGTATTACGGCTTAGTGAAGATGTTTTCTTCACTAAGCCTATTGCCGTTTATATTATGAACTTCTGTTATCGTTGTTTAGAATTTTGATCAGGAAAATAAATTGACATTACATGGCTTCTAACGCAATTGTTCAATACGCGGATGAGAAAAGAGTAAAGTTTGGTAAAATTAAATTACCGAATGCTTATCCAGATTTATTAGAAATCCAACTAGAATCATTCATGGAGTTTTTCCAACTTGGAACAACCCCTGAAAATAGAAATAGTGAAGGACTTTACAGGGTGTTTCAAGAAAACTTCCCTATTACTGATGCGAGAAATATATTCGTATTGGAATTTTTGGATTACTTTATCGATCCTCCTCGTTATTCCATTTCTGAATGTATGCAAAGAGGTCTTACTTACAGTGTGCCTCTTAAGGCTAAGCTTAGATTATCATGTAATGATGAAGAACATGTTGATTTCCAAACAATCGTTCAAGATGTTTTCCTAGGAAATATTCCTTACATGACACCTAAAGGTACCTTTGTAATCAATGGTGCTGAAAGAGTAATTGTTTCTCAATTACACCGTTCTCCAGGTGTGTTCTTCTCACAGAACTTCCACCCGAATGGAACTAAAATTTATTCTGCCCGTGTAATCCCTTTCAAAGGAGCATGGATGGAATTCGCTACCGATATTAATACTGTGATGTATGCTTATATCGATAGAAAAAAGAAATTCCCAGTAACTACACTTTTAAGAGCTATAGGTTATGATTCAGATAAAGAAATCCTGAACTTATTTAACCTTGCCGAAGAAATTAAGGTTACTCCAAAAGAACTTAAGAAATCTGTAGGTAGAAAATTAGCAGCCCGTGTTTTAAGAAAATGGACGGAAGATTTCGTTGATGAAGATACTGGGGAAGTTGTTACAATTGAACGTAACGAAATTATCCTTGAAAGAGATATTGTTCTTGACGAAGATAATGTAGAGTTAATCAAAGATGCTGATATCGAATCTATCATTCTTCAAAAAGAGGATATAGATGAAGATTACTCAATAATCTACAACACACTACAGAAAGATCCTTCTTCTTCTGAAATAGAGGCTGTACAATATATTTATCGTCAACTAAGAGGAACTGATCCTCCTGATGAAGAAACTGCTCGTGGCATAATCGATAAACTTTTCTTCTCTGATAAAAGATACAACCTAGGTGATGTAGGTAGATATAAAATCAATAGAAAATTAGCTCAAGAAAAAGAGGTTGATACACTAGTATTGACAAAGGATGATATCATTTCAATAGTAAGTTATTTAGTTTCTCTAATGAACCAAAAAGCTGAATTAGATGATATTGATCACTTATCAAACAGACGTGTAAGAACAGTAGGGGAGCAATTATATGCTCAGTTTGGAGTTGGTCTTGCAAGAATGGCAAGAACAATAAGAGAAAGAATGAACGTTCGTGATAATGAAGTATTTACTCCTATTGATTTAATTAATGCAAGAACACTTTCAAGTGTTATTAATTCATTCTTTGGGACAAGTCAGTTATCACAATTTTTGGATCAAACTAATCCTCTATCTGAAATTACACACAAACGTAGAATTTCAGCACTAGGACCAGGTGGTTTATCTAGAGAAAGAGCTGGGTTCGAGGTAAGAGATGTACACTACAGTCACTATGGTAGATTATGTCCTATTGAAACTCCTGAAGGTCCAAACATTGGATTAATATCTACTCTTTGCGTTCACGCAAAAGTGAATAAAATGGGTTTCCTCGAAACACCATATAGAAAAGTAAACGAAGGTAAAATTGATGTTGAAAAAGATGCAATTTACCTTTCTGCAGAAGGAGAAGATTTCAAGAAAATTGCACAAGCCAATTCAGCAATCACTGAAAAAGGTGCCTTTATAAGTGATAGAATTAAATGTAGAGAACACGGTGATTTCCCTGTATTATCTCCTACGGAAGTAGAATACATGGATGTTGCACCAAACCAAATTGTTGGTGTTTCTGCTTCTTTAATTCCTTTCTTAGAAAATGATGATGCAAACAGAGCCCTGATGGGATCAAACATGCAGCGTCAAGCAGTTCCTTTAGTAAAACCAAGTTCACCTATCGTTGGTACAGGTCTTGAAGGTAAAGTAGCTAGAGATTCTAGAATGCTTATCAATGCTGAAGGTGACGGTATCGTGCAATATGTTGATGCAACTGAGATTATTATTAAGTATGACAGAACAGATAAAGAAAATCTTGTTGAGTTTACTGATAATATCAAATCATATAAATTAATCAAGTTCCTAAGAACAAATCAAGGTACATGTATTAACCTTAAGCCAATTGTTAAAAAAGGTGATAGAGTATCAAAAGGATCTTTATTATGTGATGGTTATGCAACGGAACAAGGTGAATTGGCTCTAGGCCAAAACTTGATGGTTGCATTTATGCCTTGGAAGGGTTATAACTTTGAGGATGCAATCGTTCTTTCGGAGCGTGTTGTAAGAGAAGATATTTTTACTTCTCTTCACATAGAAAGTTATGAACTTGATATAAGAGACACTAAATTAGGAGAAGAAGAACTTACTAATGATATTCCAAATGTAAGTGAAGAAGCTACAAAAGATCTTGACGAAAACGGAATAATAAGAGTAGGAGCATGGGTAAAAGAGGGTGACATTCTTATTGGTAAAATTACTCCAAAAGGAGAATCTGATCCAACTCCAGAAGAAAAACTTTTAAGAGCGATATTTGGTGATAAAGCCGGAGATGTAAAAGATGCTTCTTTAAAAGCACCTCCATCAACAAAAGGTGTAATCATTAATAAACAACTTTTTGCTCGAGCTAAAAAGGACAAATTCCAGAAAGTTCAAGAAAAAGAATTGCTTAATCAATTAGAAGATAGACATGCAGTAACAGTAAATGAACTGCGTACAATTCTTATTGATAAACTAATGGTACTTCTTAAAGGAAAAGTTTCTCAAGGGGTTAAAAGTATTTATAATGAAGAGCTTGTTCCTAAAGGGACAAAGTTTTCTGCGAAAGTTTTTAAAGATCTTATTTTCTCGGAAGTTGATTACAGTGGATGGGTTAAAGATGATAGTATAACTAAACTAGTAGCAAAGCTTTTACATAACTTCTCTATTACATTGAACGAAGAAATCTCTAGATATAAAAGAGAAAAATTCAATATCTCAATTGGAGATGAATTACCAGCTGGTGTATTAAAACTTGCTAAGGTTTATATGGCTAAAAAGCGTAAACTTAAAGTAGGAGATAAATTAGCAGGTAGACACGGAAATAAAGGAATCGTTTCGCGTATTGTGAAACAAGAAGATATGCCTTTCTTAGAAGATGGAACTCCAGTTGATATTATTTTGAATCCACTAGGTGTACCTTCAAGGATGAACCTTGGTCAGATATTTGAAACTGTACTTGGTTGGGCAGGAAAGAAATTAGGTGTTAAATATTCAACTCCTATTTTTGATGGTGCTTCAATGGAAGATATAGAAGTTCAAATACAGAAAGCAAATCTACCTTCATTAGGTCAGACATACTTATACGATGGTGAAACAGGTAGTAAATTCCACCAACAAGCAACGGTGGGAGTTATTTACATGCTTAAATTATCGCACATGGTTGATGATAAAATGCACGCAAGATCGATAGGACCATATTCACTTATTACTCAACAACCTCTTGGTGGTAAAGCACAA
>CAZMKA010000142.1:7839-8990 GCA_964566605.1 uncultured Saprospiraceae bacterium
ATTTGGGGAAATGGAAGTTTGGGCTCTTGAAGCATTTGGAGCATCAAATATTCTACGAGAATTATTGACTATTAAATCGGATGATATCGTTGGTAGAGCGAAAGCTTATGAAGCGATTGTGAAAGGTGAAAACCTTCCAGAACCGAATATTCCTGAATCTTTCAATGTACTTGTACATGAGTTGAGAGGTTTAGCACTTGACGTTAAATTTGTCTAAGCTTATTGCTTCGGACAAACTAATTTTAAAAATCGGGTAAGCTTTTGAGCTTGACTCACATATATAAAAACTATGTCATTAAGAAAGAGTATGAATAAAGTAAATAATCGATTCGATTCAATTACAATCAGCTTGTGTTCTCCAGACGATATTTTGGAAAGATCACATGGTGAAGTATTGAAACCCGAAACGATAAATTATCGATCTTATAAGCCAGAGCGTGACGGACTTTTTTTTGAGAGAATTTTCGTACCTGTAAAGGATTTCGAATGTTATTGTGGTAAATATAAGAGGATAAGATATAAAGGAATTGTATGTGATAGATGTGGGGTAGAGGTTACAGAGAAGAAAGTGAGAAGAGAAAGAATGGGGCACATTAAGTTAGTAGTTCCTGTAGTACACATATGGTTTTTCAAGTCTTTACCTAACAAGATTGGTTATCTTTTAGGATTTTCATCCAAAAATCTCGAGTCAATTATTTATTATGAAAGATATGTAATTGTTCAACCAGGTATAACTGAGGAAGAAGGGAAAGTTGCAAAAACACTTCTTACTGAAGAAGAATACTTTGAAATTTTAGACAGTCTTCCTGCCGATAACCAAATGTTGGATGATAGTGATCCAAACAAATTCATCGCTAAGATGGGAGCGGAAGCAGTAGGCATGTTGCTTGAAAGAACTAATCTTGATGAATTAGCTGCTGCTCTAAGATACCAAGCTGCAAATGAAACTTCTCAACAGAGAAAATCAGAGGCTTTGAAAAGACTAAGAGTAGTAGAGGCTTTCCGTGATGGACAAACAAGAATGGAAAATAAACCTGAATGGTCAATCATTCAGTATTTACCAGTTATTCCTCCGGAACTTAGACCTTTAGTACCTTTAGATGGTGGTCGTTTTGCGAGTTCGGATTTAAATGATTTATATAGAAGAGTAA
>CAZMKA010000143.1:0-8982 GCA_964566605.1 uncultured Saprospiraceae bacterium
AGGAAAGGAAGGCTACAACAACATTACCAATTAATGGTGTGCATTTTAAGCGTTTACTATACTGGTATAATGTAAACCATGTTAATAAATATATAGGTGTAAAATATAGATTCTCTAGTTTGTAGGACACATAGAAAACCAAACATAAACCCATCACAAACAACACTTTATAAACTAACATCCACCTTCCAACTTCAAGCATTGCTTTGTCAGGTTTATTCATCTTGTCAATCTCAGAATCAAAAATATCATTGATAATATATCCACCTGAAGTAACGATACAGGTGATAATTGCAATGATTAAGTAGTATTGAAAAGAGGGATAATCTTGTTCGAAGATATCTCCTATGGAAATAGGCAGGACATATAACAGATAAACCAATAGTTGAGTCGCAAGAATTATCAGTAAATTAACTGGTCGTATGCGATTAAGCCATTTCATCTATGAAGTTTGGAACCAATTATCTTGAAGTCTAAGAACCGTTTCAATGATTTCGCGGACACACCCGTCTCCACCTTTTTTCTGAGTAATTATATTGGACAGGTCTTTAATTTCGGGAACTGCATTTTGAGGGCAAACAGCTACTTTCACTTCCTTCATAACATGATAATCAGGAAGATCATCTCCCATATATAGAGTCTTAGCTGGATCGATAACATGATCTTCTACCAGTTTATTGAACAAAGCAATTTTATCATGAACACCTATGTAGACATGCTTTAAACCTAGATTGGTAAAGCGTTTTTTTACACCTGCTGAAGAACCTCCAGTGATAATGATAACTTGATAACCATGATTAACAGCATGTCTTATGGCGAAACCATCTTTAGCGTTCATTTTTCGTAACATATCGCCGTTCTCGAAAACTAACAAACCTCCGTCAGTAAACACACCATCCACATCAAATACAAGACTATTGATATCCTTTAAAGAATCTAATACATTCATATTATTGGTTATCTCTCCATTCGTAAACCCATTTGGCTTGGATTTGCTCTAAATGGCCTTCATTCGATCCTTCTTTTGTACCCTCAAAAGTATCAATCTCTAGAATCCATTCAAGTAAATCAGTAAATCTAATTCTGTATATTTTACTTTCAGTAAAATCATCACCGAATTTCTCGTACAGCTTCATAGCTATATCCTCATGGTCGGCCCAGTTTATGGGCATATCGTCAAAGTCTTTAAAACTCATTTCTTTAGTGTTCGTGTCCTATAATTTGATCCTGATCTGGAATAGTTACCTCTATCACAGCATCATCCTTCAAAATAACCGCTTGACAACTAAGTCTAGATTCTATTCTAGGATTAATCGCTCTATCAATAAAATCTTCTTCTCTGTCTGTGATTTCAGGAAAAAAATCTTCTCCTGATTCTATATAAACATGACAAGTACTACAAGCACATACTGCACCACAATTATGGTTCAAGTGAATATCGTTGTCTTCCGCAATTTCAAGAATACTGTAACCTTTTTCAGCGTCCTCTACTACCTTCTGCGTAAGTTCCTTATTTTCAAAGTTAAAAATAACTTTAGCCATTTGCTGTTAAATTTTGCACAAAAGTAATTTAAATTAAAGCTTTTAACAATACGAAACTTTATTAGTTTCAAAAGATTTTACAATCAGTAAAAATTTCACTTTTTATTAACCAAAAAAAGAACACTTTTATGAAATTATATTCCCATCCTTTAAATTATTATTATATATTCGTTAAAGCTATTATCAATCTCCCTATTTTTTATAGAAAAACAAAGGTTAACTAATATTGTAAAAAGATTAAGTGAATATGGATCAGCAAGAGCAAGACATAGAGTTTAAACCATTTAAATTCAGAGAGTTAAAGGTATATAGCTCAACTGAGTGGTTAGCTGGAAACAAAAAGAAATATCGACAAGTATTCGATGCCAAAGAAACTGGATACGTGTATGCAGAGCTTTCTTTTTACAACAAGTTTTATGACCAGAAAGTATGGCAAGTTGAAGTAGAATTGAGGTGTTATCAGTTGAAAAAAAATGAAAAAGTCCTCTGTAAATTAAATTTCAAAAGAAAAGTCTCGAAATTCGATAATATTGTTTATTTCCGTGAAGGTTGGGGTAATAAGAGAGATGGAAATTTTTGGAAAAAAGGGGTTTATTATTGGGAAGCTAGAATTAACAATGAGATAGTAGGTTCAAAATATTTCTATATAATCGATAGTAAACTTGCACCCGCAAAGCACTTATTACAATTAAAGTCACTTCGATTATACGAGGGCCAATATGATGATGTCAACGAAGATGATAGAATCTACATGAAATCATTCAATGCTGATGAAACGCGGTATATATACCTTGAAATGAGATTTAATAACCTGTATCAAACAGCTCAATGGCAAGGAGAATTTTTTGCTAAATTTTTCAATCAGAATAGAGAACTAAAAGGGCAAGTAACAAGATTGCGAAAGATCAAGGTAAACGAAGAAAGTTTTACATTAACCGCTGGTTGGGGAAGTAATGTAAAAGGCTCATGGAAACCAGGAGAATACAAGATTGATTTAATGTTTCTGGATAAACTGCTAGCGACAATTCCTTTTGAGATAGGTGATACATCGGAAGAAGGTGTTCCTGCGATTCAATTGAAGCCTAACTTCCCACTTATTGAGCATTCTCCTGAAGAAATAGAAAATGAGAGTTTTGATGACGTGATGGAGCGCTTCAATAAATTGATAGGACTGGAAGACATCAAAAAACAAGTTGAAGATCATTCGAAATACATCCGCTTTTTACACTTGAGAAAGGAAAAGGGATTCAAAGATGAAGACGGGATAAATGTTCATTCGGTCTTTTCAGGTAATCCTGGAACCGGAAAAACAACGGTTGCTCGCCTACTTGGGATGTTATACAAAAAGATGGGTTTGTTAACCAAAGGTCATGTACATGAAGTAGATAGAGCGGATCTAGTTGGTGAATATATAGGACAAACAGCACCGAAAGTTAAAGAGCAAATAGAGAAAGCGCGCGGAGGTGTTTTGTTTATTGACGAGGCATATGCACTTGCAAGATCCAATGATGATTCGAAGGATTTTGGGCGAGAAGTGGTGGAAATCTTAGTAAAAGAAATGTCAAACGGGCCAGGTGATATGGCTGTAATCGTTGCGGGTTACCCCAAAGAAATCAAACATTTTGTGGAGTCGAATCCAGGATTAAAATCTAGGTTCAAACACTTTTTCGATTTTAAAGATTATTTACCTCAAGAATTGTCTGAGATTGCTGACTTTGCTGCAATCAAAAAAGAAGTTGTTTTGAATGAAGATTCCAAAATATTAATTGATAGAATCATTGTAAATGCTTTTCGAAATAGAGACAGAAGTTTTGGGAATGCACGGTTTGTATATGACTTGATAGACAAAGCAAAAATCAATATGGGATTACGTGTGATGCAATCCAAAAATCCTGAGAAGTTGAAAAAAGAAGATCTTTCACTTATAAAATTGAAAGACGTTTCAAAAATTGAAATAGAAAAGAAAAAACACTTACCTAATATTCCCATTGATCAAGAATTACTTGACGAAAGCTTGCTAGAACTAAATAGTTTAATAGGTATAGATAATATAAAAAAGGAGATAGAAGAATTAGTAAGCATAGTTTCTTATCATAAATTGAATGGAAAAAATGCATTGAATAACTATTTCTTACACACTGTTTTTGTAGGTAATCCCGGAACTGGAAAAACAACAGTAGCGAGAATACTTACCAAAATCTATAAAGCGCTAGGAATACTAGAAAGAGGTCACATGGTAGAAACGGATCGCCAAGGTCTTGTTGCTGGATTTGTAGGCCAAACAGCCACTAAAACAGCTGAACGAATAGATGAAGCAATGGGAGGAGTATTGTTTATTGATGAAGCTTATTCTTTAAGTAATTTCAATGGATTACAAGGTGACTATGGAAATGAAGCGATACAAACCATTCTTAAGCGTATGGAGGATCAGCGAGGAGAATTCTTTGTATTTGTAGCAGGTTATCCTGATAATATGGAGAAGTTTTTAAAAGCGAATCCAGGTTTGAATAGTAGATTTGATAAAGTACTACATTTCGATGATTACAACTCGGAACAACTTCAAGAAATTGCGGCTAAAATGATAGAAGATCAAGGTTTCAAAATTTCGGCTTCCGCCAAAAGCCTTCTCTCGAAGCTTACAGACGATATGTATGAAAAACGAGATAAGTATTTTGGGAATGCAAGAGCTGTGCGGAATATAGTCCTTGATTTGATTAAGTTCCAAAACTTAAGAAATGCGAAATCTCCTTCGAAAAAATCTTCTTTTATTATCACTATAGACGACATCAATGAATTGAAGAATCTATTAAACGAAGATAAAGGTATGAAGCGAGCAAGTATAGGGTTTAATAGATAAAAGAATATATCAAATTTTTAAATTGTCGCAATTTACATATCAAAGATTATTTATAAACACATAAGTTGATTTATGTTTGTATTTATATGAAAATAGGATATACATGAAAAATATACTTTTATTCGCAGTCATTTTTGTTCTTTCATTCAGTTCATGTGAAAATGAGAATATGGAAGAAATAGAGAAAATATATACAGAAGAAGACAATTATTTAGAGGGAACATTTTTTCTAAGCACAGACACGGAAGGAAGCACTTTTGCAGAATATACAGGAATATCAACACTTTCTTACATCTGGAATTGGAATGATCACGCTTATAAAGTCTACACTTTAGAAGCAACTCGAGAAGATGGAACATCCACCTCTTTAGAAGTTAGGTTTTCTATGAACATTGATCACGATGAATTAATCATTGGAGATTACGATGTCAATAATAATCAACCGTGGAAATTTATAAACGAAGAAGAAATACCTAACTTTTTCAATGAAGGTTATGCAAGTATTAGCAGTAGTATTTATTCTTGGGATTATAACTTAGGTACTCATATTGAAGAAAACACCTATCTTAAGGCTACTGAAGTTCTCACTGAAAATGGAAGTGGTGTTTTTATAAGTATTGAACCTTCTTCTCTTATTGATTTATTCGGAAATAGAACTTATACAGAAAATGGGGAAACCCAATATGAAACTTTCTACGGCCATGCACATAATTTCAGATGTGGTTTTTTAATTGATTACGAGGATTTTTAGCTTGTGATTCAAGTGTATCATTATTGGACTAAATTAGATTCATTTTGGGCTTTACGCCCAAAACCGTACAATCTTCTGCTAATAACCAACAATATAGTTGAAACATTTTGCTAATATGCATGTTTATTAAATATTATCAACTTTCAAATTACACTTAAACACGCAACAATCTGTTTAAAAAAATAAGATTCTTTATCTTAATTAATCATACCTAAATATAATAAAATGAAAAAATCATTACTTTTATTGGCTTTATTTTGTTTCGCTCTTACGAGCAGTTTCTCGCAAATCACACATAATGACTATGGAGAAGAAGGACTTGTAATTTCATTAAACGAAAATTATTCTTTGGACATAGACGAGGACTCTTTTCCTGACTTATACATCAATCAATATGTAGGAGAATTAGGCTTTACTCCAATTTTTGGTATAGGTTGTATGGCTAGCGCAACTTTTTCTGAATACACTAGTTTTGGTGCAAGAGAAATGCAAATCTTTGCAAAAGATGAAGAAATCACAATTAATACAACAAATATGTTTGATTACATAGACGATGATAGAGGATCAGTATATAGTAGCGAAGCAGGACTCGCTGAAGACTGGGTTGCGAATGAAGAACAATATGTCGCATTTGCTGTATTTAACCTTAATAACCCTGACGAGGTATTAAATGGATGGATGGCTATTTCTGTAAACCCAGATAATGAAACTTTAATCATTCATGAATTAGCTTATACTGAATATGCTTCATTGATCGAGCCGATAATCATTAAGGCAGGCGACACTGGGGCTCCTGTTTCAATTAATGAATTAGATAATTCAATAAATGAGATAAGAATTAATCCAAATCCAGTTTACGATCAATTGAATATAAATTTCGACTACTCAGGAACCGAAAATCTTACTATTGCGGTTCTTGATAACTCAGGAAAATTAGTTGAACAAAGAATTAATCAGTCAACTTCTCAATTTTCGTTTGATAGTTCAACATGGGCAGCTGGGATATATTTTATAAACCTTTCATCAAGTCAAGGTACAAAAACGAAAAAGTTTGTAATCCAAAATCAATAATGTAGCTTTCCTACTTAAGAAAAAACAAAAACATAAAAAAAGGCTAGTATCAAATTCTGATACTAGCCTTTTTATTTATCTTCTTCTACGTCTTTTCTTCTTTTTAGTGCTTTTCTTTTGCGCCTTTTGAAACTCTAAACCTAATCTAACTCCTGTTTCAAAGTGAAAGATTGAATTTGTAGTTGTTTGAAAACTATTAGTCCATGTATCCTTTCCTATATCAAATCCAACATCTAGTCTGTTTTGTGTTATATTTCTTATACCTACTCCAACAAAATATTCTGTTGTAAGTGGCCCAAATAAAACTTGAGTACCATATCTTACTGTATAATCAAAATTAGATTGATTTTCGCCTACATAATCATCAACAGTTCGCATGAAATTAATATCCTCCTCTACTTTCAAAACTTGATAATTATTTCTGTGGTATTTAAGATTCAAAGAAATATAAGGCCCATCCATTGCATCATTAAAGATATAAAACTTTGCACCTAAACTTAACCAAGGACCTAGCCCTGTCTTTCGGATACTAAAATCGTTGTATAAATTTGCATCGCAAAAATCAAAACCTTGTTCATAATTAGTCGATGTACATTCAGGGCTTATTATATCATTTAACACCTCTATATAAGTAGCTTCAAATTCTTGTAGTGTTGGTCTGAATGTTAACCCCACACCTCCTTCGACAGATAAATAATCAGTAATTAAATATTCTAATTCTACGAACTGTTGACCAAAAATAAATGAAACAGGATTTGTTTTGATTACAGCCCATGTATTGCTTGCATTTCTATTACTACTATTTGAATCATTATCAAAAGTTATAATTTCTAAATCTTCTTGAGCCTGTGTAGGATTTATAGTAAATAATGTTATTAAGATAATTAACATTACTATAGGTGTATTAAAATTCATAAATAGGTATATTTGAAAAAAAAATAAAAGTATGAAAATCTCCTATTTACTTGTGACTTTATTACTAAATTTTATTTGTTTTAACTTAATAGGACAAGATGTACAGCTTGCATTAAGTGATGAAATTAAAATTGAACGTAAAAAAGTACTTTCAGGATTATTGCACCATGATGATTCTGGTTACTATATGACTTTTGAAACTCCGTATGGAATTTTTGGAGGAAAAAGAGAACTTTCTATAGCTAAATATGATAAAAATTTTAATGAAAAATACTTAAAAACATATGCTGCAGCTGAAAATAGATATCTGTCCCTTGGTGCAACAAAACTTGGTGATCAATTCATATGGATCCAAGCTCACAGAGATAATAAAGCAAAAGTTTATACAGTATATGCAGTTCCTATTAGCAAAAATGGAAAAGCTGGAAAGCCAGTTAAACTTTTAAAGCAAAAATACGATAGGTCTCGAGAAATTATGAATTATGATTGGAAGATAAATTCGGATTCTACTAAACTCCTTATTATGGGTGAATATGATAGGAATTTAAGAAAAGAAGATTACAAAGCTAATTTCGCAGTTTATGATTCCGATTTGAAAAATATTTGGAAAAGGTCAATGAAACTCAAAGAGTCTCAAAAGCAAGTTGATCAGCAATCATTCGAATTAGCAAAAGACGGAAACGTTTATATTACTGCTAGAATTTATGACGATAATGCTAGTGCTAGTGCACTGGGAAAACTTGTATCTAAAAATCCTGAATACGATAACTATTTCATCAAAATTAATGGTGAGGGGCATAAAAAATTTAAACTAAGATTAAAAGATAAGTTCATAAAAGGTTTTAAAATACAACAAAGTGAATTTGATAATTCCCTTGTCTGTGTAGCTATGACTGGTAACACTAGAAGAGGTCCTGTTTTAGGTATGAGTTATTTAAAGATTGATTCTGAAACATCAGAAATAAGTTATTCTAAAAACAGAGATTTCACTGATGCTGAAATCGAAAAATTTGGTAGAAAGAATACTTCTAAGGACAGAAAAAGTAGTGAAAAAGGACTTGATGATTCTTTCATATTTAGAGAAATCATCTCGTATGCAGATGGTAGTTTCATTATAGTTGCTGAAGAATATATTGTAAGAGTTACTACAACTACAGATGCTAATGGAAATACAAGAACAACTACTAGATTTTTCAACAACCACATTGTTGTGGCGAAAGCAAATAAAGAAGGGGTAATATCCGATATTAATATAATACCGAAAAAATACTCCGCTTCTAAATCAGGTCATCCGACTTCACCTATCTTTGAAGAGAAGACACATTATATGTTTTATTCAACATTAACTACCAATGATGTGACATACTTTTTATATAATGATGATGAAAAGAATTTTAAAAGGAATGTTACTAATATCGATCGATATAAAACTGTGAACCGTTTTAATGAAGCTGTAGCAGTTATTGCTCATTTTGATGAAGACGGTACATTAGTAAGAAAAGAACTATTTAAAAAAGAAGATACAAATAGTATCTTAATGCCTAAATTCTCTGTTGAACTTACAGATAAGGAGCTCTTTGTTTTTCTAAAGCGAAGAAAACTAATCGGTAAAAACAGTTTCAAATTTGGGATATTAAGTGTCGAATAGAAATACTATCTAACATTTTATGGAAGTATTTTTTTTATTCCATGTATTGTTATAAAAGAAAAAAGTTGTGATAACAGATGATGATATAAAGAATTACTGTGTCTTTGTATCTCGTAATCTAAATCATACTTAAGTTAAAAGTAAAAGAGGCTGTCTCAAAAGGCAGTCTCTTTTTTTTTGTAAAATAGGTTCATATTT
>CAZMKA010000144.1:0-8951 GCA_964566605.1 uncultured Saprospiraceae bacterium
ATATCACTGATTCTCCGATACACACAGCCCCATCATTTGTTGCAGTACTTGCAGGCATAGAACTTAACACTACGGTTGTTGATGAACTTGAAGTACATCCATTTACATCTGTTACTTCGACAGTGTAAACTCCAGCTAATGCAGGATCAACTGTAGGGCTTTGTAAACTTGTATTATTAAAATTTGCGCCTGCAGGACCAGTCCATGACCACATTGTTCCATCGCCTCCTGTTTCATCCAATATCACTGATTCTCCGATACACACAGCCCCATCATTTGTTGCAGTACTTATTGGGTCGTTGAATAAAACTACTGTTGTTGATGCACTTGATGTACATCCATTTACATCTGTAACTTCGACAGTATAAACTCCAGCTAATGCAGGATCAACTGTAGGGCTTTGTATATTTGCATCATCAAAAACAGCTCCGACAGGTCCAGTCCATAACCACATTGTTCCATCACCTCCTGTTTCATCTAATGTTACTGATTCTCCATTACATACAGGACCATCATTTGTTGCAGTACTTGCTGGTAGAGAATTAAGAACTACTGTTGTTGATGCACTTGATGTACATCCATTTACATCTGTAACTTCAACTGTGTACACTCCTGCTAATGCAGGATCAACTGTAGGGCTTTGTAAACTTGCATTATCAAAAATTGCGCCTGCAGGACCAGTCCATGACCACATTGTTCCATCGCCTCCTGTTTCATCCAATATCACTGATTCTCCGATACACACAGCCCCATCATTTGTTGCAGTACTTGCAGGTGTTTCGAAGACTGTCAAGTCAACTATTACAGTATCCTTACAAAGATTGGCATCGGTATAAATTACTTCATATTGTCCATCCATTGCAAGTGTGACATCTTGAAGAATAATTCCCCTTGTTGCTTGATTTAAATTATTCGGACCTGTCCAGCTATATCCAGCATTTCCAGGAAAAATACCACGAAAACGAATATCATTAAAACCTTCACAAACTTCAGCTGAACTGCCAGCATTCCACCCTGCTTGATTCAAATTTACTTCAGTGGTAAGGACAGGTTTCATATTTACCATAAAAACAGAATCATATGTAGTACCATTCTTTGTTACACTAATAGTAATATCAGGCGAAGCAGAATTATATGGAATTGTCAAATCAAAAGTATTTCCTGAACCGGACCCACTGTTCACACCGTCATCATATGCCCAGGTAACACCACCATTACAGTCTGCATCAAATTCTACTTCGACGCCTTCGCAAAAAGGAGGTGCAACATCTGCAGTAATTGGCAGACATTGAGCATTTATTTGAAAAGTAGTTAGTAGGGTAATAGCTAGAAAAGACAAAAATCGTAGCGTCTTTTTCATCATGATTATTTTTAGGTTAATGTAAGGTTCTATTCAGGTAGTTTGATTTTTACTCAAATCCAAACTTTATATCAAACAATGTCATTACATTGTCTTTGTAGCTTACAGCTAATCGATTGTCGGAAGCGAATGTCGTATTGCACTTGCCACCATTTTCTAAAGCAACTGTTTCAGAAGATGACATAGGTTCAATGATTAACATGTATTTCTGACCTGCTTGAAGTATAATTCCAAAGTCACCAAATTCAATTGTACTTGGTCCAGGAAGAATCTGAACATTATTAATTTTACGAGTAATGCTTCCATCCATTGCTTTTAAAGTAACTTTAGCAAGTCCTACTTTTTGTCCATAAATTCTAGCATTCATCAATTCCATTCGAACATTAGGAGTTAATGTTATTTCAGTAGTACCAGTATAAAATTCTACATCACTGTCAGGACATCTTTGAGATGACCTAAGTCCTGATCTCGATGCATCCATAGCAAAAAACTCAGTTGTAGGTGCAGGAGTAGATGCTTTTGTTACTTCTTTTACGGGTGCAGGTTTCGGTTTTGGTTTTTCTTCAACAGTGATTGTTTTTGTTTGACAAAAAGCAGTACCTCCATTCACACATAGCTTCACATTATACGTTCCAGCTTTATCAAAAGTCTTACTAAATCTTTTATTTGTAAGATTTGATTTCTCGCCATTAATAAACCATTCTCTTGAAGTTACAGCTTCAGCAGGATAAGTTTCATCTTTTATTTCTATGGGTTTTCCCACTAAAGTTTTTGAAGCAGTGCTTATAGAAACCTTCGAAACTGTTGGTTTTGGTTTTTCTACTACTTTTTCCTCTTTAGGTTCTTCCTTTTTAACTACGACTGGAGGTAAAGGTGCCTTTTTACCTTCTTTAACAGTAATTTTCTTTGATGTACACTTGCTGCTGTAATTCAAACATAATTTCACAGTGTAAGTACCAGGATTCAAGTATGAATATTTAACGGCTCCTCTTCTTATCGACATAGTGTTTCCATCTCCCCAATCCCATACTTGATTATTCACGGCCTCAGAAGGGAAACTCATGTCTTTAAAAGAAATAGATTCTCCTATTTCGACCACAGTTCTGGAAACACTAAAATCAACTTTTTGTACTTCCACTTTTTTAGGAGGTGCAACAGGTTTTGGTTTTGTAGTTGCAACTGAAGTAGTTGAGGTAACAGGTTTACTTGAACTTACAGATGTACTTGAAGTAGCAGGTTTTTGATAGCTTGGTTTCGTAGTTTTAGTCTCTCTAGTTTCTACTATTGGTTGAGCTTCTTTTTCTTTATATATATCTTCATTAGAAACCAATTCATCTTCAGGTATAATAGACATTTCATCATCAGAAGTCTCTTCTTCAACCATTTCATCGTCAGATGTAGGATTCTCAAAATCGATTAAGTCCGTAAAAAATATACCTTTCTGAACAATATTGAAATCATCGAATCTCAATGTAACTATAGCTGGTCCTACTTCTTCAGAATAAAACGCAACTTCAGAATTGCTAGAAGACAATTTTTCATCATCTATATGCCAAGTTCTTTTACCTGGTGCATCTCCTTTAAATTGACTTATATCTTCAAAATAAATAGTATCATAGATAGGAACATGCAAAACGTGATCTTTATTCATCCTATCTTCTCTATACTCAACCATAGTGAAGTCCTTATTAATTCTATCTTGATTAGGGAGTTGTTCGCTATTTACTAGAAAGTTAATTACACTAGGTCCATCAAATAATTGTGAAGGGTCGGTATTTTGTTTATCTTTTTTACATGCACTTAAAACAAGTGCCAAGATAACTATACTGAATACAGATTTTATCTTAATATGAGCATTAAGTTTTGATATCATTTTCTTTTGGTTTTTTCTTTATATATCTTAGAAAGCTAAGTTAAGTTATTTTTATTGGATTTGTAAAACTTTAAAGCAAAATATGGGGTCTATTTAAAGTTAAATTTACAAAACCTACAAACAATACTTAATGTCATACATGACAAATGCTTTCCCTTGATAATCAACTGTAAGGTCATCATTTTGATATATAGGTACTTGGCAAGTTGATGCATTTTCTAATCCAATCTTTCTGCCATTGGTATTTTTAGGTTTTAAAAGTATACTATAAGATTTACCTTTTTCAAGTGTAAAAGCTAAATCTGCGAATTCAATTGTCGAGTAACCAGGTAAAACTTGGACATTTTTTATTCTTCCAAGCTCAATAAATCCATCATCCAATAAAAACACATCCATATAACCATCAATTTCTCCATATATCTCAGCATTTTGAAGCTCTAATGTTTTATTGGGTGTAATATTAACTATAGCATTCCCGTAGTGAAAATCTTTCTCTGTGGTACATTTATACTTACTTTTTAATCCAGCTTTTCCATAAGACTGACACATAAATCCCTTAGTAGGCTTTGAAACCACTGGAATATATGTGATTGGTCTTTCTTGGTTTATCTGTTTTTCTTTTTGTTGAGCAACTACTTCTTTCACTTCATCTTTTAAAGGCTGCTTTTGATAAACATTAATTTTTTGGACCATACATTGATCTGCCTTTTTATTCAAGCACATTTTTATTTCATATGTTCCAGGAGTGTCAAATATATAATTTACAGTTCTCTGATGAAAAAATTGTTTTTCACCATCAATAAACCAAGAACGAGACCTTATCGCTTCATCTGGAAAAGATTGATCTTTTATCCTAACTGGCAATCCTGCTTGAATTTCCGTAGGCAAATCAAATCCAACGTTTTGCAATACTATTTCAACATTGCGTTTTGGCATCGTTTCAATCTCACTTGAAGGAGCATCGTAAAAATCCCTTTTGTTAGATTGATTTGTATTTTGAGCTTGACTCTCAACATTTTTAGGTCCTGCAAAATCGGCTTTCGCCAAATTTTCATTTTGCGAATTATTTAAATTCTCAACAATCACATTTGGTTTATCTTCATTAAATTCAGTGACAATAATACGCTTCCGCTTACAACTGTTAGTCATATTTACACAAAGTTTCACTTCGTAAACTCCAGCACGATCGTATGAATACTTTACTTTTTGACCTTTAGTCGGTATAATTGTACCATCCCCAAAGTCCCAAAGTCTTTGCTCGATATTTTTATCAGTTTCTGATATATCTTCAAGTACAATTGCTTCCCATTTAGCGGGTTTTGGGTTACTTATTGTAAAATCAAAAACGTCAAAATATCCTATTTCACCCGTTTCACCTAAATCCTCTATATTTTCACTACTTACAGAATGTGCTGATTTATCAATAACTCTAACAAATTTTGTGACACTTCCTGCCTCTCCCCTCTTAAGGCTTACTCTATAAATTCCAGGCGTTTCAAAAACGTAATTAAATTTGGATTTATTCAAAGCAATTATTTGTTGGCCTTTTAGTTCTTCGCTATCTAAATACCATTGTGTTCCATCCTCTAAATCAGGTAAAGAAACATCTTCAAATTGAATTTTCTCTCCTACCGTTGTGAAGTATATTTTATCTGGATCATTTTTATATAACGAAAGATCTTCTTCATCATAATCTAATCCTAGTGATTCAATTTCCTGATCATTTATGTGAAAATTGACACTATCATTAGCATTGTTCATATTTCCTTTCTTACAAGAGATACAACACAACATAAATGAAGTAAAAAGTAATGTGATTATTGATTTCACTTTATTGATTTTTTTAGCTTAAATTGATTTTTTGGAATTCATCTTCAATATATATAGATTATATACACTTGTCAATTGCTGCCTTATAATAGTTGTCAAATGTTAATAATTTTACACTAAAATTTGATGAATTTTCTAATCTCAACATTTTCATTATTCCTGCTAGAAATACGAATAAAATAAAGTCCACTTTCTAAATCATCTGTTTGTAATATGAAATTATTATCTGTGAAAGAAAGAGGTAATTCTCGAATTAACCCAACAGAATTCATCACTTTTATTGTTTCGTTACCCATAAATTCATCATGCCTTATTGTCAATGCTGAATGAACGGGATTAGGAAATAACTCGATTTCTGACCAATTAGTAAGGTTTGTTGATACAGGTCCTAAGGAATTGAAATAATTATATGTTGGACAACTTGACATTTCACAAGTTCCATTTACAGGGTTAGAAACAATTACTATATATATCAAGTTGTCAAGATCTAAATCATCACCAACAATCCATTCTTTAGTACTAGGGCCTTCAACTTCAATCTCACCGGTCAACTTACTTACTGCAATCCATTTAAAACATAAATCTTCAGGAGCTAAAGCATTAAAAAAACCTCCTCCAAATAAAACTATTTCAATCTTATCAGAAGCAACTTCATCTGTAACAGTTATTTCTATTTGGTCTTGCCCCAAACATGATAAATCGCCTACAATATCAATTGGTTCATATGTTTCGACTAACATCAAATCAATAGGAGAAGAATCTTCAAAATTTATGTAGACAGAATTTCCAACATTAATTTGTTCTGCATTTCCAGATACTGACCATTCGAATAGATTGTTATTATTATCGGTTGATGCATCATATTTGACTTCATATTGATTAGTACAAACAGTATTGTCTCCTAAAATTGAAGGTTCTGGATTTCTATAGAACCTAAAGCTTATTTGCTGATTTACAACTTCATTAATGCATCTGTAATTAAGATCAATTTCTCCATTTTTTCGTTCAGAAATAAACGGTAAGGCAAAGTAGGTTCTTCCATTTTCATACATATCGGAAAATGGAATAATAGGATTCGACTCATCATAAACCAAGGTATCAAAGATAATCTCATCTACAGCGCCAGTATTATCTCTTGAAAATATTCTGAAAAAAGTAACAGGATTAGGTAATCCAGTTGAAAATGATTCTTCAACTATAGGCACTATGTCTTCCGAGGAGCAAGATATTATGGGGCTCAAATCGAATAAAGTTGCAGTGTCCACACAAGAGCAGGCAATATTTGTAATAAACGTTAGGCTTGTTTCTTGACAAAAATTATCTGTAATTGTAATAGTATCAATTACATCCGCATCCAAAAGGTCTGTAGAATATATATTATCATTAAGCATTCCACTAGAAACAGATGTCACTTGAAAATCTCCACTTCCACCAGTTAACTCATAATTAGCCGAATATGTACCTATATCATTACAGACACTATCAATCAAAGAAACTTGAAATTCATCTAGAACCTCAATGATTGCTTCCTCAGGTAATAAATCATCTATAAAACATCCAGTTTCACTATTCGTTATCGTATTAAAATCTAATTCTATACCATCTTCAAGATCAAAAAAGCTAATCACTGCAGAACTAGAATCGTATTGAAATATACTATCATTTCCATTGATACTAAATAGCAAATTGAATGTTCCACTTTGTTGTGTATTCAAATCGATAATAAGGTCTTCTTGATAACATATCATCGAAGGGATGTCTAAATTCAGTGATTCAGGTTGCGGTAATGCTTTTAAAGTAAATTCTTCTGTTGTTGTAGTATCACAATTTATGAAGGCGTATAAATATTGAAAAGTATGTATGAGAGTGTCTTCCAAAACAATCTTTAATTGTTCGTTGTAATCTTCATCAAAAAACGAGTTCACTTGCTCAATAAAAACAGTTCCACTATTATCAGGTATATTATTTCCTTCATCCGAAGGAGTCACTATGTGACCATCGATAATCCAATAGCCATAATCATTTACTGAAAACCCTTGAGCAGTTAAATCTACATTTAAATCAAAAACTTCATATTGGCAAATAGCATTAGGAAATATAGGGACTCCGTTACAATCATCTGCTATCATTACAACACCATTCGTGATCTCTATTTCAAGCTCATTAAAGGCAGAATCCAAAACTAAAGGTTCGAATTCCGGTGCAACTAAATTCATTATTTCAACTAAAGCGTCTTCACCTTTACCTCCAATAACCTGGAAACACAATTCGAATAACACTTGACCATTATCTAATGATATAGGGTTTTCTAAAGAAGCATCCTCCCAAATATATCTTAATTCACCTTCTTCTTGATTAATATTAAAAGTAGAAAAACTTAAAGCTTCATTTTGGATGAACGCATTATTTAAATAAAAAGCATTCCACTTTACTGGTAATTGAAGACTTATTACATCAGTAAAATCATTAGTAGTGACATTTACACAAACAATTTCTGTAACTTCTGCAGACTCCTCTGAAACAAAGAAATGAACTGGAGACTGTGCTATAAGATTATGAGATAAAAGGCATAAAAAAAACAGCCCTTTAAAGCAAAAGCCATAAAGTGTATTTTTCAATTTATTAGTTTTTATTTTTAGGCAGTAAGCCTTTATTGGGTTAGTAAAGTTACGATATTTTTTTTTCATGTTCAATAAAGAAAAATTATTTATTAATTTTACAAATAAACTTTAACCTGATTTATAGATTAATGATTTTTTAGCCTTCTTAAGGTTTAACCTCAAAATTACTTGTGATTATGGATTTTTCATATGAAGAAATATCAAAATACGTACTCGATTATCAAATAGACGGTAATAAAGTATTCGTTGAATTTCAAAATGATGCTGGAGAAGTATTTGAATCTTCTGCTATTATAAAACGCTCAAACTCTTTAACTACTCAAGTACAGAAAAAGGTAGGTCGTATGGCGAAATCACAAGCTAGAAGGCATGCAAGCAGGATGGTGCGATCAGCATTAGGTGGTGGGATGTTAGGTAGAATTGGTTCTTCAGTTGTGCGTTCTTCAGTTTCAAATGTGGGAGGTCAAAGTCAATCTAATCACAGTGAAGCTGATATTAATGATGCTATTGCAAAATCTTTCAGGAGAGTTTCCAGAAATTTCAAAGCTAAATCGGCTAACGCCAGAGTTTCAGGAAGAGAAAGAAGGCTAGAAAAAGCTGATAGAAGAGGAAGGCAAACAGAAAGATCCATTTCTAGAACAGAGGAATTAAGCTTCCAAGATCATTTATTAAAATTCCCAGTGAAAAATCTTTTTGAACAAGATATTCTTTCGAAAGTACTTGTAGGAGTAGCAAAAGCTGATGGCAAAATAATGGAAGATGAAAGAAATTTCATTCAAGAATTACTTCCTGAAAAATTAGGGACTATTCAAGACATTGTTGCACGAGGTGAAATTTCAACTGTTGAAGCGGAAGAGTTAAAGTCTGAGACTAAAAAGAGTATCTTATTATTGGCATGGGCAGTTGCAATAGTAGATTTTGATTTATCCCCAGGAGAAATTAGAAAACTTAATGAATATGGTTCTTTATTTGGGTTAAACCATTCAGAAATGTCAACAATAGCTAACTTAGCAAAGTATGAAACGATGACAAGTGTTATGGATCCATTAATGCCAAAAAGCGATCTTTATGATGCGGCATCAGGAATAGGACTTGACGAAGCAGAAGCTGAAAGAATGTTGATTCAATTTAAAAAATCAGTAAGTTATTAATTCGTATTTAAGATTTATTTGAATAAAGTTTATTGAATTAATTTATTTAATTCTTACCAAAATCTACTTTTTTATTTTTGGGCTTAAAGCCCAAAAATCATAATGAAATTCCACAG
>CAZMKA010000145.1:0-8896 GCA_964566605.1 uncultured Saprospiraceae bacterium
GATAAAACAATGGACTTTTACGAAGTTATAAATTCAATGGAAATTTTTTCGGAGGAACAAAATCTAATGCAAAAAGCCTTGTTTATTAAGAATTCCTCGATTGGATTGCAATTTGTGGGAGGGGCTGTTCTTGCTTCACAAGTAGTAAGATATGTAAGACGAGGAATAGTAAATAGATATCTATTTATTGGGTCTGTTTCTGCTATTGGTCTTAGCATTCCATTGGCAGTGAATACAAAACCTATTTTAAAAGAATCTATAATTCTACATAACGAAAAATTCAAAGATTTGTCATTTAGCAAACCTAGTTATCAATTGAATTTAACGGCTTCAATTAATGGAGTAGGAGTAGTTATGTTATGGTAAAAAGGGGATGGGTAATGTGAAATTTTAAAACAGAATTGGTATAAGAGGGTATTCAAAAAGAAAAGAAATCTGGGTGAATCTAGAGAAATTATGTTAAGATTGTATTGATATATAAATCAGAAATGAACACCCAAAACACCCAAGTAGCAAAACAAAGATTCCTTAATTATAGTCTGATAATTTTGATAATTGACATACCGATTATTTGTTTCCGATTTATGCTAACTCTAGTAAATATGTCAAATACAGTTGATGGAGATCCTTCAATCCAGTATGATTTAACTTATTTAATAAACACAGAAATCTTCTTGATTGGACTTGGAGTGGTTGCATTATTAATAAGTAAATTTAAGAGAGAAAAGCATAAGGTAAAATCAGTTATCGTTTTATTAGCGTTTTCAATTTTGTTGGTTTTTAAGCTTTTTATCTAAGTCAAGTTTAATCCTTCATTCGATTTTCTCTTTTTCCGTAATGCCTTTTGGGCTCGAGCCCAAAAAAAATAGAAATAATAATCTGAAGCTGTTCAATCTGTATACTATCGTAAAAGAAATCCCATAAATCCTTGGATCAATAATGCTAAATATTACTTGCCGCTTTTTTGATCGATTCTACTATTTCAGGATTTAAAAGGGTAGATGTGTCACCTAAATTAGCATAATCTCCTGTAGCTATTTTTCTTAAAATTCGCCTCATTATTTTACCAGAACGTGTTTTTGGTAAATTCGAAACGCTTAGTATTTTATCAGGTTTGGCGATTGGTCCTATTATTTTTCTGACTATTTCTTTTATTCCTTTTTCAAGTTCCTGTGATTCGACTTCTTCTTGTAAAATGACATATGCAAAAATGCCCTGTCCCTTGATGTCATGAGGATAACCAACCACAGCTGATTCGATGACATTCGGATGTTCGTTTATTGCATTTTCTATTTCGGCTGTTCCCATTCTATGGCCTGATACATTGATCACGTCGTCAACTCTACCTATAACTCTTATTCTTCCATCACTATCTCTTTTTGCGCCATCACCCGTGAAATACATTTCTTTAAATGCAGAAAAATAAATGTTTTTGCATCGTTCATGATCACCATAAGTTGTGCGAATCATCGAAGGCCAAGGGTAGGTGATGCAGAGTAATCCCTCCACATTATTTTCTTCAAGAATATTACCTTCTGTATCAACTAAAACTGGGCGTATTCCGGGCATAGGGTAGGATGCAAAAGTGGGTTTTGTGTCTGTGATTCCAGGAAGAGGAGTAATTAAAATACCTCCGTTTTCTGTTTGAAACCACGTATCAACAATATAGGCATCTCCTTTTCCTATCTTCTCATCATACCATTGCCACGCTTCTTCATTAATAGGTTCTCCTACAGAGCCCAAAACTTTAATATTTGATAGATCATACTTGGCAGGCCATTCATCGCCACAAGCCATTAAAGCTCGAATCGCCGTAGGAGCTGTATAGAATTGATTGACCTTGTGTTTCTCGCAAATCTCCCAAAACCTTCCTGGATCAGGATACGTAGGAACTCCTTCAAACATCAACGAAGTAGCACCAGCGAGTAAAGGTCCGTATATTATGTACGTATGACCAGTTATCCAACCTACGTCTGCAGTACACCAATACATGTCACCTTCTTGGTATTGAAAAACATTTTTGAAACTATAACATGCGTACACCATATAGCCTCCTACCGTATGTACAACACCCTTGGGTTTTCCTGTCGAACCTGAAGTGTACAGAATAAAGAACATATCCTCGCTATCCATCATTTCAGCAGGACATTCGTCTGCTTGAATATCAACGATTTCATGCCACCACACATCCGTATCGTCAGACCAATTGATAGTCTCTCCAGTATTTCTATGAACGAGTACATTAATTACACTATTACAACCTATATCCATAGCATCATCAATGACTTGCTTTACAGGTATATGCTTGGCTCCACGATTATTGAAATCCGAACAAATAATCAATTTCGCTTGCGCATCATCCACTCTGTCAGCTAAAGCTTGAGCAGAAAACCCTGCGAATACAACCGAATGAACAGCTCCTATTCGTGCACAAGCCATCATTCCTATAGCCAATTCAGGAACCATTGGCATATAAAAAACGATTCGATCACCTTTCTTAACACCAAGTGATTTTAACGCATTTGCCGTCTTGCAAACTTCATGATAAAGTTGGCGATACGTGTAATTTTTATGCTCAGATTCAAGTTCATTGGGCTCCCAAAGGAAGGCTGTTTGATCTCCTCTTGTTTCAAGATGTCGATCCAAACAATTAATGGTAATATTAGTCTTGCCATTCAAAAACCACTTTACATTCGGTTCAGAAAAATTCCATTCACAAACTTTATCAAACGGTTTTGACCATTCAAAAGTTAAGGCTTCTTTCTCCCAAAAAGCGTCAGGATTTTCAACACTTTCCCGATAAGCTTCTTGGTATTCTTTGAGGTTCTTTATTTGAGTAGTCATGACTCTTATATTATTTTGAAGTATGCTGAATGTATGGGTGTTTTGACTCTAAATATACAATAGAACTTTGTTAAAAAGGTGGAAAATAAAATAAAAAGGTTTGAGGGATTAAATGAATTGAGTAGACATGTTATTCTATTTAGCGCAGTATTAAATAGTTGTAAATACGGGTTTACTAATGTAGTTTTAAGTTTGAGCCAAAAAAAATGAGATTCCATGAAAGGGAGACGTAATAAAAATATATTTAGGATAGCGCTATTTTTAGGTACAGCTATTTCTTTGTTTTTTGTTCCTTGGCTTGTAGTAAAAGCATGGATTCTCCCTATACCGAATAGTATTGAAGAGCAAGTAGAAGAGGCAGTAGGGCATGGATTTGATGGTGTAGTTATGTACATCGACCAAGGAGGTCAAGCCCCAATAAGTGTAGCTTCAGGATGGCATAATCGAGCATCCAAAATACCAGCTAAACCTCAAGCCTTATTCAAAATTGCTAGTATTAGTAAGTTATATGATGTTGTTGCTATTACGAAATTAGTAAGTGATGGACGCCTTTCCCTAGATAAAACAATTGCAGATTATTTACCGAATCTAAAAGAAAGAATCAAAAATTCAGATAAAATAACCTTACGTTTAATGATTCAGCATAAAAGTGGCATTCCGAATTACACAGATGCACCGAATTTTTGGTCAACACCTAATCTAACTTATGAAGAATGTCTTGCTTTGATTCTGGATAAACCGTCCAATTTTGAACCAGGTGAAGACTATGAATATTGTAATACCAATTATCTTTTGATCAATAAGATAATGGATGATGTACTTGGTTATGATAACTTTCAATTCGTTCAAGAGGAAATCCTTAAACCATTACATATCAGTAACACATACGGTTCACTGAATGAAGTAAATATAGATGATGTGATGAGTGGATATCATGTAGGGTATTCTCTTGATTTAAAGGAGCAAGAACATGGGATGTTATCCACGGCTGAAGATTTAGCTGTTTTTATTAGAGCATTGAATGATGGTTCGTTGTTTGAAAAAGAGGAACAGGAATTATATGCTTCACTTTATAAATACAATCATTCGGGGTGGGTTCCAGGATATCAGAGTTTTGCAGAATATCACAAAGAACTTGATGCTGTAGTTATTGCTTTTTACAGCACAACGGATGATAAATTATATAATTGGCACGTGTCCGAAGTTATAAATAATAGAATAGTCAAGATACTTAAAAAGAAGGGACTTTAAAGAATACTATAAGCCAAGAAACGAACTTCACCTTAATAGAAATAAACGTAATAATAAATCAAATCTTTCTTCTTCGATAATCTATCTCGATTGTCCAGTCTACACTCTTTCCTCTACCTGATACCTGTTCCTATTCGGTGAATTCCGTGAAATTAATTCACCTAAGAATCCCGCTAAAAACAGCATTGTTCCTATTATTATACATGTCAAAGAAATATAGAAGAATGGGTTATCTGTTACTAATATTTTACTCACACCTCTTCTTAATGAAAGTAGTTTCATTACTCCGATGTACAAAGCACTAAATGTTCCTATTACAAATAATACAGTACCCATTGACCCAAAGAAATGCATGGGTCTTTTACCGAATTTACCGATAAAAAAGATCGATATTAAATCTAGAAATCCATTGATGAATCTTGATAAACCAAATTTTGTAGTACCGTATTTTCTCGCTTGATGTTGCACAGCTTTTTCACCAATTTTACTGAATCCAGCCCATTTCGCAATTACTGGAACATAACGATGCATCTCACCATAAACCTCTATACTTTTGACAACATTTTTGGTGTAAGCTTTGAGTCCACAATTGAAATCATTCAATTGGATTCCGCTCATTTTTCTTGTGGCTGCATTGAATAATTTAGTAGGAACAGTTTTAGTGATAGGATCATATCGCTTTTGCTTCCACCCACTTACTAAATCATATTTATCTTCAGTAATCATCCGATATAATTCAGGAATTTCGTCGGGTGAATCCTGTAAATCAGCATCCATAGTTATCACAACGTCACCATTACATTCTTGAAATGCCTGATTCAACGCCGCTGATTTCCCGTAATTTCTTCTGAATTTTATTCCTCGCACATTGTCATTCTTTTGGGTTAAACCCAAAATCACTTCCCAACTAGTATCCGTACTTCCATCATCAACAAAAAGTATTTCATAACTGAATTTATTCGAATCCATCACCTTTACAATCCAGTCATGTAGTTCTGGAAGTGATTCTTCTTCATTCAGTAGTGGAATGACCACTGATATATTCATGTTATTTCTTTTTTAATACTGTCGCGAAAATACCTCTACCCAAAGCTAGAAATAAACCTTAAATATTACTGAATATTATAGACCATTCTTTATTACACTAAGCAGGGAAGTATTACCTGTTTTTTATAATTGATGCAAATAATCCACCACCTAAGGCTAAAAATGCACCCCACATAATATTCATTAAAACACGAAGTATGAATGTTCCAATTCCCATTTTCATGTCCTGATTTCTTATTTGATTCATCGCTTCATCAAAATCTGCACCTTGCATATCAAATTGTTCCGTTACTTTTTGCATCATTTCTATTGCTTGATCTTTTTGGAATTTTTCTAACAATTCAGCATATTCTGGAGACAAAGAGTAATGGACAAATGCAAGTGTCAAGAATACCGTAATACCTAAGCTGAATACAGCAAAACCATTAATAAATGCCTCACCAAATGTGACGGAATCTTCTGAAGTTTGTTTCATTTGCCATATAGTAAGGCATATAAATAAAAGACCTACGAGACTGTATAATGGAACATTAAATAATCCTCGTCCAGTAATAGTGGGTTCAATGAAATAAGCACCAAAATGCCCGAATAATAATACAACGGCCATCAACAAACCATTTTTCAATATAATATTCATGTTATAAGTATTTTAAGTGAGCGTAATCTTATCGCCTAGAATCGTCGCAATAACTTTACCTCGAAGTTTACCTCCAATATAAGGATTGTTCTTCGATTTAGAACGAATTTTCGACGAGGAAAGCTCATATTCCAACGAAGGATCGAAAATACATAGGTCCGCAGATTGTCCTTCTTCTATTTTATTTGGGCTTAAGCCCAAAATATGTCTTGGGCCATATGCTAACTTATCAACGATACAGTTAATTCCTAGCTCATCAATTAAGTGTGTCACCAAACTCGCAAAACACGTATCAAGTGTACTTGCTCCAAAAGACGACCGGAAAAATTCCAGGTCTTTATGCTCCGGATCAACAGGTCTGTGATTACTGCTAATTGCATCGATAATTCCAGTTTTTAATCCTTTGACTAATGCCTTTCTGTCTTCTTGTGAACGAAGTGGCGGAAGGACTTTGAAAAGCGGATTGAAAGTTTCTAGTTCTTCTACCGAATGTATGAGATTCATTACGGGAACAGTAGAAAATACGGTGGCTTCCTTAATATGCTTTTTAGATTTTTTCAGTATTCCGTAGGCTTGTTTAGAGCTTATATTATAAACACATAATTTCGATTTCGCATAATTCACTAAATCAAGATCACGTTTCAACATAATCGTTTCTGCTTCTGTTGGAATTCCTGGTAAGCCAAGGGAAACTCCTGTTGGTGATTCATGAATCATATGCGTTCCTTGCAATGCATTATCCCGAGGATGTTGCACCACGATTCCATCAAATGTTTTCACATATTCAAGCGCTCTTAACAAAAGACCTGTGTCTTGAATGCTTTTGATTCCGTCGCTAAAAGCCACTGCACCAAATTTATGCATGTCAACAAGTTCAGCAATATTTTCTCCTTTGACGTCCTTACTCACAGCTCCTATCGGCAGAATATTCACTTGCTTATCACTGAATGCTTCTTTCAAGAATCTCACAGCAGATTTATTATCTGTCGAAGGGCTAAGATTAGGGAATGGTGCAAGATGTGTGTAACCACTTTTCGCAGCTGCATTGCTGATGTGATCGATGGTCTCTCTTTCTTCGAAACCAGGTTCTCCTATGAAAGTCCCTATGTCTACGAAACCTAGAGAAACATGTAGGTTGGGCGAAGAAATTTCTTGTGCTTTATTATCCGTTATTGATTTGTCAATACGAGTAATTACTCCTTTTTCAATAAGGATATCTCTTCGTTGTCTGGTTTTTTCAGGCGTGACAATTTTAGCTTTTTTAATGAGATATCTCATGTACGCCTTGTTTTAACTAATTTTTCAGGTACCTTATTAAAAGTTGTTCGATAAGCAAAAATACTAAACATGCAATAAGAAAGTATCTCCAAAGACTTTTTCCTGCTGCATTTTCAGAAATTACACTTGTAAAGTTAGCTTGTAAGGCATTGTCAAATATATTGAAATCATTGCCATATTGCGTTTTCAACTCGTCGATGCTGTAATAATCTGAAAGTGATTCTTTGTTATCATAATTGAAAGCAAAGGTTTCTTTTACATCGTTATTAAGCGTTAAGTCATAGAAACCAGCGATTTTAATTTGATCACCCACATCAAGCATAATTTCTTTTCCTCTATTGAATTGTCCAGGGATAAATACCAATGGTCCTTCCATCGTGAAATTCTCTTCGGCTGATGCCTTTTTTTCTGTTGTAAATAGTAAACGATCTTTGTTAATCGTGTGTGCTAACTTTCCTGATGAAGCCGAGCTCAATGCCATTTTATAAACCATAGGAACAAATATTTCGGCATTGTTTACTAAGTCATTCGTCTTGTTATCAAGTGGTGCAGCCGACAGATAAACATATCCATTGCCGTATTTATTCTTTGTAAGAAATTCCGAACCGTCTTTGTATTTTAGGATACTAACTTTGGGGCTAGTGGATACGCTACTGAGTGCAAAGTTCCCACTAGTTTTTGGTAAACGTAAGTTGGAAGCTTGTTTCTTTTCAAACACACCATCGAAGACAAATTCATTCATATTTATTGTCTTCACTTCATTGTCCTTAGCAATGTAATTCCCTAGATTACTAGACTTTATCGTCGCGAGCAAAGAATTATAACTCGACTTATCACCTCGGGCAGAAGGAAAGATGAGCACGTTTCCACCACTTTCAACATATTGCTTGATTTCATTCGTCATCCCTGAAGAAATATTAGTGATGTCATTCAATAAGATAAGATCGTATGAATTGAAATCATCATAACGCACATTACTTACTGAAGTATTCGTATGCTTAAAGTAGGGTAGAGACTTGAAAGCCGCATCCACATATTTATTCGTTGGACCTTGATTGATAGAAAGGATTTTCACTTCTTCATTCACGTAAAAACTAACAAAGTATTCATCATCGAATACAATAGGAAAGTCTGTAATTTTCAAACTACCTTTTTGCCAACCCGTTTTGGAAGGAGTGAAATTAGCTTGGATAAGAAGCGAGGCATTAGCTTCGATGTCGTAGCTACCTACAGGTTTTTCTCTACCATCAATATTCATGGAGAGTCTTATGTTCTCTGCTTTTTCGTCACCGTGATTTCGCAATCTGATGCTTAGTTCGTTGGCTTGATTCAAGATAGCAACGCCACTTTCAAGGTAAACGGTATCGATACTAACATTTGATTCTTTGATTGCTTGAAGCGGGATAAGATTAATGTTAAGTAGCGTATCGTTTTTAATGTCATTTGCGATATTCTTTTGGAAATCACTAATAAGATAGACGAATTTATTGTCGAACGCTTCCGTTTTCATTGCTTGTTTAGTACGGTCAATTACACGATCAAGCGAACGAGTTGCAGGGCTTTTTTCGATTTCATCAATGAGACCACGAGCTTCTTCTTTTGAAACAAATCGTTGGTGTTTACCTAGAAAATCCGAAGTAAGGATCTGTATTTTATCTGTTTCGTTGTACGCTTCAACAACTTCGATAGCTTTCTTTTTGGCGCGTTGGAGAAGAGATTCTTCATCAGTTTCAGCGCTCATGGAAAAAGAGTTGTCGATGTAGATTGAAACGCCTTTCGTCCCACTTTTTACGTCTTTGTCGGAAGAGAGAAAAGGCTGCGCGAAAGCGAAAATAAGAG
>CAZMKA010000146.1:0-8847 GCA_964566605.1 uncultured Saprospiraceae bacterium
ATACGCCCCAGGACCAGTAACGCCCCCGCCTGAAAGGTAAACTCATCGATCCCATTATTGATTTGTGCATTACGGAGTGATTCACTTATATTGATATTATCAAGCTTATCTCCGAAATTGTATGGTTTTGTTTCACTTGTAGCTTCATCTCCGAGACCTGAAAAACGCGTATTGTGTTCTCCTCTCTTCGATTTCTTCAATTGATCAAAAATATCATTTAAAGCTTTCTGGCGTAATGCAATTTCCATTTTAGATGTGGGAATTTTACCTAATTTACCACCAGCTTGTTTTCCATCTTTTATTAAGCCTTTATCTTGTAAGTCCTTTATGAAATCGCTGATTCCATAATCTGGAGTCGTCAATTTATATTCCTTATCAAGTGCCGTCAACCAGCTTAAAGCCTCATCTACATTACCTGATGTATAGACCAATAAATCCTGAAATATTTTCAACAACTTGTCAAAAGTACTTTCATTTGGATCGCTGTCTGCAGCCTTTTGAAATCTGTATCCTCTCATCTTCCTTACTTGTTGATAAAAAAACGAAGATATCGTATTAAAGTTTATCTAACCTATCACTTTTATGACATAATTAGCTTATTGCTCAAAGGATACCTTTATTATTAAATCATAAAACAATTTTTAAAAAAGATCAAAGCTTATTTGCTTGTTTTGACATTCGTAAAAAGTGAATAAATTCATTGTGTATGTGTATGTGTGTTTGTAAGTCAGGAAGGAAGATAGGAAGTAAAGCCAGTCAATGTAATCGAAATGACTAGAAATGAAAAAGGACTTCCATTATCTTAAATTATAGTAAAGGTGATTGAACAATGAATTATTACATAGTTGCTATCTTTATACCTTATAACTTTATAATCTTTTTTACATCAACAAGTTGATTTTCAGCACTTAAACATTGTAAAAAATAAACTCCTGCGTCCATTGCATACATATTTATAACTTTTTGATTAAAGTACTCAGACAACAATTGACCATTGGAATTAATAAGGCGTACAGTAATATCAGAATTACTTGATACATTGACAACATCTTGAACTAAAGTAGGATATACATCAATCTCTAAAACTTTACTTTCTTTTTCTATGAGTAAGACATCACTATATTCATATTCGCCATTGAAATCAACTTGCTTTATTCTGTAATAATTTTTGGAGGAAGAAAAGTCAGAATCTAAGAATTCATATGTATTTACAACGCTACTATAGCCATTACCTTCAACTCTTCCTATTTCTTTGAATTCAACACCATCATCACTTCTTTGTACTGAGAAATAATCATTTTGTCTTTCAGAAAATGTTGTCCAATTTAAATAATTCCCTAAATCTGTGGATTTAGAAGTGAATTCACCCCACGTTACTGGTAATACGACTGAAGTAGCATTCGAATAAACAACATCACCATTTATATTCCCATTCAAATTAGCTGAATTGGCTGCATAGAAGAAATTCACGTTTTGGTATAAAGCGGGATTGGTGGGTGCAGTGTAACGAACATCCCAAGTAGCTGTTGTTCCTACATAATTAAGCGGTTCATCTTGAACAAGTCTACCTCCTGGGTTGATTCTAGTACCAGGATCTATTGCAGTAAAACTTCCAATCATCACATTATTAATGCTGTTGGTGGCAACTAACTGAAAACCCGCAGCTACTAATGTTCCAGCATCAGGTTCTGTAACTTGAATTTGAAAATCATATGATTGACCTGGTAGAAACTCTGCTGGTAATCCAATCAAGTTTACAACCCCACTGTTCGTAGCGGCACCAGAATGACAACTTGCACAAGTTCCCGAATCACCTGGAGCTCCTGCTCTATTATCATTTCTACCACCTGAACTAGCAATAAAAAATCCTGCAACGATTAATAAAAGGTAGAGTTTAAGATATTTCATTTCAATTACTTTATAATTTTATAAATATTTATATATATGAATTAGATAACATTAGTCGAAAAATTGATGCCCATTCTGAAAATATCCATATAATTGCATATTTAATACATTTGTAAGCAAAATCTAAAAAATTGAGTGTTTTAATTTTTTTAATCGTATCCTATATTTTATTGAGTATTTCTCTTTTCTTCTTATTCAAGAAAACTGATGTAGACCCCATAAAGGGGCTTATCCCAGGAGTTAACTTCATCGAATGGTGTAAATTAATAGGTCGTAAACCAATTTATGCCCTTTGGTTATTATTCCCTTTAGTGAATATTTTCATATTTACAGGTATGGCTGTCGATCTTGTGAGATCTTTCGGTAAATTGAAATTCATCGATTCAGCACTTGCCGTAATATATGCGCCAGCAGCTTTCTTAAAAACTGCTTTTAATGAAAAAGATCATTATGTGGGTAAAACACTTGAACTTGAGAAAGCATACAATGAAAGAATTCGTGTAGCTCAAAAAGAAGAAAATGACTACGAATTAAAGAAATTATTAAAAAACAATCCTTACAAAAAGGCACAAGGTAGAGAGTGGATAGAGTCAATTGTATTTGCTGTTTTCGCAGCTGCGTTTATCCGTATGTTTTTGGTTGAAGCGTACATAATCCCTACCCCTTCCATGGAAGGTTCATTGTTGGTCGGTGATTTCTTATTCGTAAGCAAAGCAGCATATGGAATAAGAACTCCACAGACTATAGCTATGATTCCACTTTTACACAATACAATTCCTGGATTAAAAACAGAGTCTTATTTAAAAAGTCCATCACTTCCATATTATAGATTACCAAAATTAGGTGATGTCAAATTGAATGATGCTATTGTTTTTAACTGGCCAGCGGGTGATAGCATCTATCTTACTAAGATACGTACTTGGTCAGCTTATCAAGCAACTCTTTCTGACGCATATAATAAGGACCCATATCTTGAAGCTGAAGTAAAAAAAGGAAACTTAAGAGTTCGTCCAGTTGACAAAAGAGACCATTACATAAAAAGATGTCTTGGTGTAGCAGGAGATAGTATTCAAATTATAGACCGTCAAGTCTATATAAATGGTAAAGCGATAGAGAACCCATCACAAATGCAATTTAATTATAGATTAAATGATCGAGGAATAAATGTAAACTTCAAGGCCTTAGAGAGGATAGGAATTGAGCAAGATGAAATGGGAAGAAGAAAAGATGATCCAGAAAGAGCTTTGATCTTAACAATGACACCTGAAGAGGCAAAAGAGGTAAAAGCTATGTATCCAGGACTTAAAAACGATCCAGTAAAAATTGATCCAGCTAATACTTTCCCGAATGATCCGAAAAACTTCAATACATGGACAATAGATGACTTTGGCCCTATCTACATCCCGAAAGCTGGTGAAACAGTAAATATTGACCTCACGAATATTGCACTTTACAAAAGAGTGATAGGAACATATGAAGGCCACGACCTTGCTGTAAAAGGTGGTAAAATATTCATCGATGGCGTGGAAACATCAAGCTACACATTTGAAATGGACTATTACTGGGCGATGGGAGATAATCGACATAACTCGGAAGATTCAAGATTTTGGGGCTTTGTTCCTTTTGACCATATGGTAGGAAAGCCTGTTTTGATATGGATGTCTCTAAAAGAAGGTAACCTTTTCAAAGGTATTCGTTGGAATCGTTTGTTTAATAGCGCAGATAAATTTTAAAGAGACTTCAGTATATAAATGTTATATTGAGACCGAAACTCGAACTATACATATGAAAATTCATATTACCTTTTTTATAACATTTTTAATTTTTGGGCTCGGGGGCCCAAAGGCTTTCTCACAATTGCCTGTTACGGAGCTTTGGATGCTAGACATAAACAGTAGTGACAAGATTGAAAGTGTTTCCTACTTAAGTGGGTTTAACCCAAAATCTTACAACAATCAAGCTGTATTCCTTAATGATAAAGAAATCATTATGACAGCTGAGATAGACAAAGGCAATACAGACATAGTCATTTTGAACCCGAAAAAAAAGACATGGAAAAGGTTAACCAAAACATTGGAAAACGAATATAGTCCTAGACCTTCAGGAAATGAAACAATTACTACAGTAAGAGTAGAACAAGATGAAGAATCACAAGTCCTTTGGGAATACCCAATCAATGGAAACAATGTTGGTTCTCAAGTAATATCAGAGTACAATAATATCGGCTATTATCATCCTTTGAATAATTTCAAAATGGCATTATTTGTTTTATCAAAAACGAATGACTTACAAATAATGAATCTACGTAGTGAACGCGTTGAATATGTCAGCAAAGACATTGGCAGATGCTTCCAAGTAAGTAAAACAGGTGAACTTGTATTCATTCAGAATCTAGGCAACCCCACTCTAAAGCGATTCAATCCAGTAAATAAACGTGTGGAAACAATTACTGAAGCTTTAAAAGGAAGTGAAGATTTTGTTCTATACGGAGAAGCTGAAGTTATCTTAATGGCAAAAGGTGCCCAAATTTTCAAGTATAATCCTACAGCGGCAACATTCATTTTACAATGGGATTTATCGTCTTATGGAATTAAAGAAATAAGCAGAATGGATTACCTCGATGGAAAATTACTGTTGATAAATAAATCATAATCATGCGTATATTAATCTATTTTGCCCTACTCTTTTCTATGATTTTAGTTTCATGTGGATCACTCAATAAGAGTATTCCCATAGAAACAACCGAAGTATCTTTCACTCAAGAAATACAAAATTTCAGAGAAGCTAAGAAACAAGAATTTAGAGAAAGTGAACATGCACCACTTAAAGGCAAGGAAATAGAATACATGCGATTCTTTGATCCGAATCCAGAATATAAAGTAGTTGCCCAAATAACAAGAATTGATAATCCCGAATCTATAACTATAAAAACTAGTGCAGGAGAAGAACGACAATATATTCCGTATGCTACTTTGGACTTTGAACTGAAAGGTAAAACGCATCAGTTAATTGTGCATACAAGCATGCGCTTCATCCAAAGCGAAGAATATAAAAATCTACTTTTCCTTATGTTTTATGATGATACAAACGGTGAAGAAACATATGGTGGAGGAAGATATATTGATTTATCAAAAGAAGATATTGTAGATGATAAAATCACAGTAGATTTTAATAAATGTTATCATCCTTATTGCCATTACAGTTCTGGTTACAGTTGTTCAATCCCACCCAAGGATAATTACATCTCAACTAAAATTCTTGTTGGAGAGAAAAATTATGCTGGAGAATACAAAGGAGAACATTAAATGAGGTCATATCACGATCAATTAGGAAGAACCGTTCAAGTTCCCGATAAAATTAATAGAATTGTGTGTTTAGTTCCATCAATTACTGAGCTACTCTATGATTTAGGAATCGGTGATAAGGTGGTGGGTAGAACAAAGTTCTGTGTTTTCGAAGGTCACGATTTCAAAAAAGCAACTGTTGTAGGTGGAACAAAACAAGTCCACAATGATAGAATAATAGCATTAAATCCTGATCTTATCATCGCCAATAAAGAAGAGAACACAAAAGAAATAGTTGATAGTTTAGCTGAAAAATTCCCTGTTTACGTCTCTTCAATTCAGACGATTCACGGTGCATTATCAATGATTGATGACCTAGGAAAGATTATCGATGTAGAAAATGAAAGTCAACAATTAATAAAAGACATCAACACTACTCAGATAGCTTTTCATAAAGAAAAATTCCCCGAAATAAAGGTCTTGTATCTAATATGGCAAAAGCCATTTATGAGTATAGGTAAAGACACTTTCATTTACCATATGCTCCAAGAAATGGCTTGTATTTCTGTGGTAAATGATTTTAGATACCCAGAGTTATCCGAAGAGGAAATAAGGTATTCCTCAGCAGAATATCTTTTACTTTCTGACGAACCATTTCCATTTGGCGAAAAACATAAAAGAGAACTTCAAGAAATATTTCCGCAGAAAAAAATAATCTTAGTTGATGGCAGTTTATTTTCTTGGTATGGTTCTAGACTTTTGAAATCATATAATTACATGCAATCATTACGCGAGACAATTTTATTAAGTCAATAGAAGTTAACATAATGATTCTATTTGTATGTTTGTAATGGCCATAAAACTCTTATGATGAAATATATAGTCAGCTTTCTTTTATTGATTTTTTGTTTTGGGCTTAAAGCCCAAAATAACGTTCCTCATGAACTAATTGTCAAACTAAAAGAAGTAAAAACGTTAAATGATTTGTCACTATTCCTTAATAATTCTAGAAGTGATTATCAATTAACTATAAAACGTAAACTCGCCCAAACTGAAGAAATCTATTTACTAGAGACAGCCGATAAAAGAGCCATAACACCTGAATCAATAATTAATGAGTCATTATTTGATATGGTAACGTACTCTCGCTTAGCAGAATTGCGTGCTCAACCTGATGATCCTTTATACGCTAGCCAATGGAACCTTTCAATAATGGATATAGAAAATGCATGGGATGTTACTACTGGTGGAACAACAATAGAGGGCGATGAAATTGTAATTGCAGTTTTAGATGATGGTTTCTTTTTAAACTTAGAAGACTGGGGTGACAATATTTATACCAATCCACATGAACAAGAGGGTGATGCTAATGGAGATGATTGCCCTGGTGATTGTGGTGTTGATGATGATGGTGATGGTTTAATTGATGAAGACAATTTCGGAAGACAAAAAGGAGAACCGGGTTACGATCCATCATTTGCTCAGGATGATGATGAAAACGGATATATTGATGATATTCAAGGATTAAATGCAAGCACACAGAATGACCAGCACCAATCGCTAAGACATGGGACCGGCTCGGCAGGAATAATTGGTTCCAAAGGAAATAACGGTGTAGGTATTACAGGTCTGAACTGGGACATTAAAATACTTCCTTTAAGTAGTGGATTAAGAGAGACGGACATAATAGAGACGTATAATTATATAGCAGAAATGAGACGCTTATATAATGAAACCGATGGCGAAAAAGGAGCTTTTATAGTAGCTTGTAATTATTCATTAGGGATTGATTTCGCTTTTCCCGACGATTACACAGTATGGTGTGGCTTGTATGACAAAATGGGAGAACAAGGAATAATAAATGTTAGTGCAGTTAGTAATTCAAATTATAATGTCGACACGCAAGGTGATATACCATCCTTGTGCGATAGTGATTACTTAATAGCTACAACTTCTACAGACGTAGAGAATAATTTTGCTAATGCAGCTTTTGGACGAACGAATGTTGATGTTGCAGGACCAGGAGAAGATGCATTCAGCCTGCATCCTTTAAACACATCAGGGTATGGTATTTTTTCTGGCACTTCAGCAGCAGCACCGCATGTTGCAGGCTTGATAGGATTATTGTATAGTATAGATTGTCCTGAATTTATAAGTTATTTCAAAAACAATCCTTCGGAAGTTGATAGCTTAGCAGAGCTTGTTGTTCAGTCGGGCGATCAATTAGAAAGTCTTTCTTCCTTGGTACGAAGTGAAAAAAGGATAAATGCATTACGAGCAATGTTAGAAGCTTCGAGATGGTGTGGAGGAACTTTTGGGAAAGTGAATATTGAATCAATTTACCCAAATCCGACAACAGATGTGCTAAATTATAGCTTTTCTGCTGACCCTACGGAAAAAATATATTTAAAAATTTATAATACATTGGGGCAATTAATAATAGAAGAAGATATCTCTTATCCTCTATTTAAAGAGCCCTTAGGTACTGTAAATACAAGGGATTTAAGACCCGGTCTTTATTTCTTTACAATCCAGCAAGGGAGAAATTATGCGACTGCTAAGTTTATAAAAGTGTAAATTTTGAAAATTCCGTTGTTTAAACAAAAGAAAAAATATATCTTTGCGGTCTTAAAATTAGTGAACTAATAGGAAAAGAATATTCGGCTCCGTAGCTCAACTGGATAGAGTACCTGATTACGGCTCAGGAGGTTGAAGGTTCGAATCCTTCCGGAGTCACTAAAAAATAATAATTTAAAAAACGAGTAATGTCTAGAATTTGTCAATTAACAGGAAAGAGACCAGTCAGTGGGAATAATGTTTCGCACTCGAATAGGAAGACAAAAAGAAGATTTTTACCTAATCTTCACACGAAGAAGTTTTACGTTCCTGAAACAGAGGAGACAATAACTTTGAAAGTTTCTTCGAAAGCTTTACGTACTATTAACAAGAATGGTATTTATGAGTATTTGAAAGAATGTAAAAGAAAAGGCTTCGACGTAGGAGCAAATGTTTAATTTTAAAGCAACTATAAAGATATATAGAGATGGCAAAGAAATCAAAAGGTAATAGACTTCAAGTAATTCTTGAATGTACAGAGCACAAAGCATCTGGAATGGCTGGTACGTCAAGATATGTTACTCAAAAGAATAGAAAGAATACTCCGGACAGACTAGAGTTGAAAAAATTCAATCCTATTCTAAAGAAAATGACTGTTCACAAAGAAATTAAATAAAAATGGCTAAAGTATCAAAAAACTCGAGAGTAGGACAAAGAGCCGCTAATGCCGGATCAGGAAGGGATTTTGTTAAAGTAATTACTTCAATCAAAGACCCTAAATCAGGTAAATACTCTTACAAAAAAGTAATGATTCACAAAGACAAGGTAAAAGAATATCTTGCTGCGAATAAGTAATTACTTACGAATAGACTTAGAAAGATCTTATGATAGATTTAGGCATCACGCTTCTGCGTGATGCCTTTTTCGTTTTGGGAGCTTCCCCAATTAACTTGTCTTCTACCTATTTTATGAATTTTATTAAGAACTACAGTAATTAACAATTTATCATTCAACTAATTACCAATTCATAGTTAAACTAATTTACTTTTTAAGTACTTTTGAAAGCCGAAACTATCATGTAAATGAACGGTTTCAACAC
>CAZMKA010000147.1:0-5066 GCA_964566605.1 uncultured Saprospiraceae bacterium
CAATAACCACAAATTTCGGTCAAGTTGCTGCTCGAACAGTTATTTCGGGCAATTTCAACAAAAGACAATCTGTATCGTCCTGAAAAAAGTTTACATGTTAATTAATTAATAATGTGATATTGAATAATGAGTAATCCCGGCATTGTGAGGTCACTAACCGAAGTCGAAGTGAGATGTGTAAAGTGGGTTTGTTTTTTTTGGGTTGAACCCAAAATAAAAGCTGTGTTTTCGGAGAGTTTTAAGTTATAACGTTTATATTTTAGAGTTGAAATTTATTAAATAATTAATAAGTTTACTGAAGCATAGCGTATGTTAGCTTATTTTCAAATTCTATTTTTTAGTTTAATATTCGTATTATATGCTCAAGCAATAATAGCGATCATTAAGTCTTCAGAAACAACTCCAATAAAGGTTTTTTGGGTTATTATTGTGATTATTTTCCCATTGATTGGCTCAATGATTTATTTTCAATTAAAAAAGAGACGAATATCGAAGAGAACAGAAATGTTTAAATCTAGATTTAAACGTTGAATACATTCAGCTCTATTTTCATATGTTTTTGAGGTAAACTCTAAAGCAGAAATGGCATAAAACCAATTTTAACATGAGACCTTGTTTATTTTATAATTGTAATGTCTCCAGAATCAATGAGCAATTCTATTTCACCATTTATCTCTCCTTCAATTTCATAATAGTAAACATATACATCTGGATTAAGTGCTTCACCCTTAAAGTCTCCAAACCATTTGAAATTTGGATCTTCACTATAAAAAACAAGCTCGCCCCATCTATTATAGATACTAAATTTAATTTTAGTATTAAGCCATTTTTTTGAGTAACTGATTGAAAAATAATCATTTACTGAATCATTGTTTGGGCTGAATACATTAGGAATATATAGTATTTCTTTTGTGCAAAATTCTTCTTTAGCAGTTGTAATTATGATAGTGTCAGTACCAAATCTACAATCAATAATGGATTTCACAATATATGTTCCAGGGGTATTTACTTCAATTGAAGTTCCTGTTTCACCCGTACTCCATTCATTGTATGCAGCCTGAATATTACTGCTTATTGTAAATGGATAATCATCCTCACATAGTTGTATATCATCACCAAGATCTAGTACAATATCGCTTGAAGGTGTTCCTATACATTTTACAGCGATTGAGTCAATATAATAATATGCATTATCCTGATACATTCCTTCTGGTATAAAGTTTGAATTGTTTTCATTATTAAAATTTCCTATAGTGACATGCGTTTCACCACCTGGAGATAAATACTCAATAGTTAAAGTATGCCATTCAGATTGGTTGTCAACAATAACGTCCTTTTTCATTTGCGGAATCTGGCTCATATAGTTCGTTGGAGGACCAGCAGATAGTAACATCCCAAGACCATTTGAATGTCCGAAGTTATCAGCAGGACTGTAGATTATTGTTAATTCATAAATATAACCTTCAATTGTTGGTGAAGTAAGAACTCCTTGTATAAATTCTTGAGAACCATAAGTGTAAATACCTACATATGCACTCCCTGTTAAGGATTCTTGACTTCCAAACTCGTTTAATGGAATATTAAGTTCACCATTATTGCAAACGTTAAAATAATCCGGTGTTCCGGGCCAAAATGGGCTTGTCCAATTCAAAGTTGTGAAATCACTGATTCCTTCTGGACAATTTACATACTCTTCAAAGTTTCCATTAGCAACAAGGTTTTGAGGGTAGGTGTTTAATACATGGAAAAATAATAAAACGAGTAGGAGTGGTAATCTCATTTTGCAATTAATTACTATTTTATATCAACAAAATTCTATTATTCTAAATTAATTACTGAACCTACAGTAAATTTTATTCTAGCACATAACTTTAATACAAACCCTAAAATTAGCTTTCATTTCACTTTTCGGTTGTTATCATAAGAACTTCTCACTCAATATCTCATAAAATTAATCGACCTTCATCTTCTAACTTGACTTATGTAATAAAACAAACATCAGAAAAGTCTAAGAAAGACCAAAGTTTATGTCGAATGTATGCGGTTGTATTGGTATTCTTTGGGGAATAAATATACGTAAAAGTTTTGTAAAGACTAATGTATTATTATGTATTCAGTATCTCATAAAAATTTAAGCATCTAGAAGAAATAATTATAAACATGTTGCATATCAATGAGTGTAGGAGTTTCCTGTTTACATAACAATCGTTTAGTTACGTAATTCTTAACCCAGTTAACTCAAAAAGTAATTCCAAGTCATTTGCATACGCTTTCATCAATTTCATTCTAGTTTCTTTTTTAATAGGCTGAATATCCATTTTATTAAATGATTGTAAAGTCGTATGCAGTTTGAGCTTATAAGAAATTTTATTGCTAATTAATTTGCTACGAATGAATGAATCTAGCAACGGATATTTTATTCCATAGCCTTTATTGGAATGGATTAAAGATTTGAAACCAAAAGCAGGTATTTCAAGAAAATCACACACTTTACTTAAGGTTATAGTTGGATTCTGTGAAAGCTCTTCAAATGATAAAAACAGAAACTGGTTTCTATCAAACAAATTCATATATCGTTGAATTTGTTCTCCATACTTTCCTGATTCGTAGTATAAAAAATTATGAAAATATTGCCCATTGTTTTTCTTAAAATCTAACGACTTGAATCGAGCATCTTCTGCTTCTAGTGCTTTTTCAAATGTATGTATCTTTTCATATCCATGTCTCCTCATGTGGTTATAAAGTGAATATGCTCTATCTGCTGGATTTCTAAAAACGAGGACAAACTTACTATCTGGAAATAGCCCTTTGATTACTCCCGCGACTTTAGGATCAGTTAAATAACCATGAGACGCTTCACCTATATACTTTTCTGTTGTCGCTTTTTCGAATAGTTCAAAATACTGAATAGGATTTTTAATGACTTGAAAATCTTCGCAGAAAAAAGTAGGTTCTTTTACGTCACTTAAAAAGATTGCAGGATGTGATTTTAAATAGTGATAAAGAGAAGTTGTTCCAGATTTTGCAGCTCCTAAAATGAAAAAATTAGGCTTTTGTATATTGTCACATTTATTCATTTTAATCTTGTTTGCTTGCGGTTAATTATTGGTGCAATGGTCACAGAGGTGTTATTTTGTGAACCTACCTTGACTTCGCATTATGGTACGTTTGTTTTCTATTTATCTCTTATAAATACTTTGTTGATTTTAGATTTCATTTTCTTTCTTTCATTAAACTCTATTTGTTAGTGATAGAATTCTTTCTCTCTCCAATTAATGTATAACCAATTCCAAGTTCTATTCCTATTTGATATGGTTTGTATTCACCTCTTACATATTCTGTTTCGTAGTTCCCGATGGAATTTGAATATACTATATTGCTACCAATACTAAAATTTTTCAATTTATATTGTATCCCACTACTTAGACGAAAATCATAGTTGTATTCTTTAATTCCAATATAGAATATTTTTTCTTCTCTAATTCTCTTATTTATAGCGAAACCTAGTTCAATTGGGATGCTAAATTTTCCCAGGTAGAGATTATAGGCATATGAGGGAACAATTTGGAGATAATTATATGGAGAATCAACATTCACAAAATGTCTTACTGAGCCTGTATCATCATACTCTGTTAGATCTATAATTCTGCCATTCTGATGGTTTCCAAAATGCAGTTTAAATACACTTCTCTTATCTGGATTATAATTAAGTCCAACACTATAACTTGAAGTTATGGCATTACTTTCTTTCGTCACTTCATAGACACTAAAACCATTTCCACCACCATTTATTACTGAGCTATTAAATGTAATATTATTACTTGTTCTAATTTCTATACCGAATAAATGTTGTGAAATTCCCTTAGTAGAAAAAAATAATACAATAATTAAAATTTGAAATATCTTCATGTTTTATTGTTTTATAATTAACGGATCAGTGACATGTATCGGTCGACCAGAGGAAGTCTTATATCATTATTGCTTCTTTCACACCGCTATTCTAACTTAAATTTCACTTTAAAATTCTCATTTGCTTTCTCACATTCCTTGAAGGGCACCTTGTGTTTTTCTGAAAGTTGAATCATAAGTTCAATTTTCTTTTCTACTTCTTCGTCTATTCCGTGCCCGAGCTTATTTAATATTTGATAGGATATTGGAATACAATCTTCATTATAGGTTAACAAAACTTCAACGATTCCTTCTATTTGATTTTCTCGTGCCATAGCAGGATATCTTATATAAACATTTACTACAGGAGGTAATTCCATTTGGTTTGTTACATCGTACCGTTTTATGATTTGGCCTTTTTCGAAATAAGAATAATTTATTTCTCTAATTAGTTCTTTATTCCAGATTTGATCCTTAATTACTCTTTGCTTAGAATCGTAATAATCAACTTTCTTGAGATTTCCATTTACTTGACTATATTCTACAAAGTCTATTTGCTCATTTGCCTTTCTATTTACCATTTGAACAAATAAAGAATCATTATAGAAATTTATTGAATCAACATCAAATTGTTGACCGGACAATCCATTTACATTACTCAGAATAAATATAATTATTACAAATTTCACTGTTTTCTTTATAAAGTTTGATGCTATTTTTTGTTTTAGTGGTGTATACTACTTATATCTACACCCATTCATTAACTTTCATTCCACTTTCCTTTTTCATCTTAGGCACTTTAATACTTCTCTCGAAACTTCAATCGATCTGCATCTCCCGACTTGCTATATTTAATGAAAGCAGCATCTTAAAAGAAAAGGAAGATATAAAAAGGTTATAGTTGAAATTATGTGTTTAGCAAAGTAGTCTTTGTAATATAAAAATACTTTTTTTGTGAAGCCTAACGTATGATTATGTATTCACATCTCATCGGAATACAGCTAAAAATACCAGACTTCTGCATGAATACTATGTACAATGCGAGTAACTGCTTTTTACATTTTCACTTCAAATTTTTCAAAGTCATTTCCTATTTGCTTGTAAGCTCCATCATTATTTGTTCCAAGCCAAATGATTCCTTTGTTGTCTTGATAAATACTAATCAGTAAAACTTCACT
>CAZMKA010000147.1:5076-8726 GCA_964566605.1 uncultured Saprospiraceae bacterium
GAGTTTCACCATCATATTTCCATACTCCCCCGCCATAGGTTGTCATCCATAAATCCACCTTTTCATCGGCTATTCCAGAGTTGAAGTAAAGTATCTTATCCTTTACCATTTCTTCGGGTAATTCAACCGCTTTCATCTTTTCATATCCACTAGGAAGTGCTGAGTCGATTCTATACTTGCTATAAAAATTACTTAACCAATAATTTCCGTCCATATCTTGAATCATCGAACGCACTCCTGGAACTCTCCCGTCTGGAAGAGTTGATAATTCCTTTTCTGCAAACCATAAAAAAGTTTCACCGTCAAAACGAAACGCACCAGCACTTTCAGTTCCAATCCAAACATTTCCAGCCTTATCTTTATTCACTCCGAAGATAGCATAAGGACTTTTGTAATTTCTAAAAGAATTATATATTCCAAATGCTTTTCGCAAGTCTTTTCTCGGTAATTCTAGCTCGTAAAGAGTTTCGCCATCGAAACGATAAAGGTCATTTAAATATCCAAACCACAAATCATTCGGTTGAAGTTTCCATTCATTATCGGAAGACTTCACTGGTTCTAATGTTATTAATTCTGTTCCAGTATATTTACTTATACCGTTGGATGTTTGAATAAATATATTTCCAGTACTATCTTCTTGTATTCCACGAATTGAGTTATTGACTAAGCCGTCTTCTTTTGTGAACTGTGTAATTATTTTCTGATCAAACTTGTATATGCCATTTCCGTTGCTTCCAAACCAATAATTATCTTTTGAATCCTGAAATATTTCCCAAATTTGATTGTCAATTTCAGAAACTTCGTTTCCAAATTCTATAGAAATAATTTCAGTTTCTGCAGATTTAGGCTTGATTTGACCATTGCATGAAGCCAAGCTATATGAGATAATAATAACTAGGATAAATTTGACTGTATTTATGGTCATTTTGTTTTTTTAGTTGTTACTTATAAAAAGTGCACGTTTATTTCTAGTTTCGCAAACTCCACTCCTCTCCTATTTCCTCTTCAAAGAAATCTGGAATTTCTAAGTTATTATCATTTCTTTCAGACATTAATTTTAATTGTTCATCCCAACCAATATGAACGATAACGAAATATTCACTTATGCACATTGTTAGAATTGGTGACTCTTCTTTAGTAAGGTAATTAGTTCTGTATTAATATATATCATTTCCTTCCCTACTTTTTTACTTTCTAAAATTCCAATTTCTTTCAATTTTCTCAGATATCTAGATGCTGCTTTTCTTTCTACTCCTAGTTTGTTTGTAATGTATTCTATTTTGGTATAAGGTTGTTCAAAAATATTCTCTATTAGTTCCTTGGAATAGATCTTTGGAGCATTTTCTTTAACATTCTTAATTGTCAATTTTAGTAGCTCTCTTATCGATTGTATTTGGGCAATTGTTTGTTTCGAAGTTTCTTCTACGGCTTTCAAAATATAGAGAATCCAATTTTCCCACTCATCGTTTTTATTGACCGCGTTGAGTAGTTTATAATATTCTCCTTTGTTTTTGATTATATACGAACTTAAGTACAGAATTGGAATCTCTAATAGATCATTTAGGATTAGGTAAAGGATATTCAGAATTCTTCCAGTTCTTCCATTACCATCGTAAAATGGATGGATACTTTCAAATTGATAGTGAAGAATCGCGAGGTTGATTAGCGGTGATAAGTCTGTCTCCGTTTCGTTGAAATGATTTATAAAATTTGTTAGAAGTTCTTCGATCTCTGCTTTATCTTGAGGAGGAGTATAAGCAACTTCTCCAGTTTTATCATTTTTAAGTACCGTTCCAGGTGTTGATCGAATCCCTGCATTATTTTCAATTAGATCTTGTTGGATTTTTATTATATCATTAACTCTTAAGAATCCTTGCTTTCTTATTATTTCGTATCCAATGAATATTGATCTTCTATAGTTGACAACTTCTTTTATTTCAGACTTAGTTTGAGATTTGTTGGAGGTTAGAGCCTCATAAAGTTCATCTGTACTGGTAATGATATTTTCTATTTCTGAGCTGTCTTTTGCTTCTTGTAAAACAACTGCATTTATAAGCATTTTTTGATTGGGAATTGTTTGAGCTATGCCTTTCAACTCGGCAATTGCCAATGATGCTTTCGTTGCACCTCTCAGGATTTCGATTGTTTCAACGTTTTCTCTTTTTGGAGGAAGTTTGGATAATTTATATGGTGCTTCTTGTCCCATGTATTTTATTTACGGGACAAATATAAGAAATTTGGTACACGTTCATTGCCTTGTGGTGCGAATTTAATCAAATTGGTACATGATTGATCCCAATTAAAATTTCCCCATAATATTAAATTATTGTTTATCTCTTGAGGAAGCATTGACAAAAAGAGTGAACTAATTGATATTCTCTTTTCTTTCATATTTTTACTTGCTACTTCTCTTTTTACTATTTTTCTAGTTACTGTATAGAATGATATCCCAAGGAGACTGTAGTCTTTCAATTCATATTTCTCTTCGCTGTTTTCTTTCATTGATAAATTAATGGGCTTCCTCAGGCTTTAAGCTTAATCATAGACTAATCCCCTCTATATAATTTTAATAATTTCGCACCAAGTTTTCCTTACTCAAAATTGTTCCTCTATTGTCTTTGTTATCTGTGATTTAACTTTGCCCGTATGCTGAGTACTTTTCGATTCAATCAACATGATGTGGCACTCTTTCTCAGATGAGACCCTATGATTGACTCCTTTCTTTACAACAAATAAATCTCCTTCTGTCATAAGGAAAGGTTCTTCACCCTCTATTTCCATTAACAACTCACCTTTTATGATGTAAAAGGACTCGTCTTCATTTTCATGATTATGCCAAGGCACTTTCTGTCCCAATATTTTGGCAATTTTAATGTATTGATCATTTACTTCTCCTACTATTTTAGGCGAAAAAAAGTCACTGATACTTACAATTTTATCTTTTAAGTTTATCATATTTTTATTTCGTTATTATTTCTAGGATTCATCTAAGTAACCACTTTCCTTCGTGAATTGCGAGAAGTCATTTATGTTCAAAATTTCATATATTGTCTCTCATCTCCTTCCATTCTCATTTACCAATAGTACTTCTTCTTGAAACGAATATAAGAAATTAGTCATCATCATTTATAAGATCTTTGCCTTCCTTTCAGCAGGAACAATTCCATTCGTATCCTAATGAAAAAAATTTGGGTTAAACCCAAAAAATAACAAATACAATTTTCCTTGCTTTTTCATTTCTTGACGATAGTCAATGGATAGCACAAACTGTTGCTATAATTTTGAAGTATTATTTTATTTAAAAGACAAACAATGAATTTACGAGTAAAAATATTAATCGCTTTTATGCTTTTCACTAATCTAGTATTTGGTCAACAAATCGCACCTACGGAGAATGAAATCCAACATAAGCATTCTCTAGGAGCTTCAGTTTTTATGCTGGGTAATTTCCTGGAAGAGTCGCCAGACTATTACTTATTGACTTATGGATACCGTTTAACCAAAAAGGATAGAATCTTTGCTGAATTTAATACATGGAAATATGCCGAACCCTTGGGGACATATACGAAGTCCGTTGAGTTATATCCAGGATTCGTAAGATCTTTTGGGGTTGGTGTAGGATACCAACGATTTCACTGGAAGGGTTTGTT
>CAZMKA010000148.1:0-8693 GCA_964566605.1 uncultured Saprospiraceae bacterium
CTAAAAATGCGTATTCCTGGACTAGGAGGAAAAGTTATAGAGAAACTAGGAGGAGCAGCGGTAGTTAGTCCAGGAAGTGAGATTTACACTAATTTGGAACGAGGAGTTATAGATGCTACAGAATGGGTAGGTCCTTATCATGATTACTTAATGGGCTTTTATAAAATTGCTAAGTATTATTACTTTCCAGGGTGGCACGAACCAGGTCCTTTGTTAGAGAACATAGTAAATAAAGAAGCTTGGGAGAAATTACCAAAGTCTTATCAAGCAATCTTGAAAGCTGCTAGTGCAAGACAAAACTTATGGTCAATCAGTGTTTTCGAAGCAAAAAATAACGAGTACTTAAATCGAATAAAAAAAGAATCAGATGTAGAAATTCTTCAATTTTCAGACGATACTATTGAAGCACTTCGAAGCGCATCTAATGAAGTTATGTCAAATCTTGTTTCCAAAGATCCACAAGCAAAAAAGATCTACAGCAATTACAATAAATTCAGACAAGGTATAGAGGCGTGGAATGCTTATGATGTATTGTAAGCTGTTAATTATGAATAAAAGAAATACTTTGTTTTCTTTTAGATTAAAAAATTTCTAAAGTATTTATGCTAAAAGCTCATTCCCATATCGATTCCAGTAATCTTTCTATATAAATCGGTTGCATAATTATCTGTCATACCCGATATATAATCTATGATACCCATCACTTTTTGATAATCTGAATCGAAATATTTAAACTGATCTGGCAGTAATTTTAGAGCCATTCGATAAACTTTAGATTGATCGTCTCTTAATACAGGGCTAACGAAATGATCAAGCAAGTGATACATTACATTGTAACCTGCATTTTCTATTTGAACAACAGATTTATTATTATAGATTTTAGAAATCGAAAGCTGGAGTAATTCTTTTAAAGAAGGAGCCTTTTCCATGATTTGATCATAAAAGCCAGCACTTATTTTGTGATCCAATACATCATGGAATTGACTAGTATATAGGCGAGACGCTTCTTGTATCAATATTCCTATAACTTTTGCTCTTAAATAACTTACTTTTTCATTGCTATTTTGAATAGTTGCAAGCTTGTTTGCTGTGGATTCCTTTGAAATTCCTAAATCTTCTATGACTCGTAGAAGTAAATCCACTACCCTTTCTGTTTCTACTAAACCCAGTCTATGTGCATCTTCTAAGTCAATAATATTATAACAGATATCATCAGCAGCTTCAGTTATCCATACAAAAGGATGTCTTTTAAATATCGTAGGATTGTCTGATTCTTTTTCCATCAATGTAGCTTCAGCTATCTTAAGAAAACTTGATTTTTCAGATTGAAAAAACCCAAACTTCTTTCTATGAATCATCTTATTTTTTGCAATTGATTCGCATGGATATTTAGCAATAGCTGATAAAGTACTCATGGTCAACCCTAATCCTGACGAAATTTTACCTGTTTGTTTTTGCGTTAATATTCTTATCGCATTTGCATTTCCTTCGAAGTTCACTAAATCAGCCCACTCTTTCTCACTAAAATATCCTTTAAGAACGAGTTCGTTTTTAGTAAAATATGAAGCAATTGCGTCTTCTCCTGAATGCCCAAAAGCCGGATTACCTATATCATGACATAAACACGCTGAAGAAATAACACTCTGTAAACTGTACTTATAAAAGATAATACTTTCTTCCGATAAATCTTTTTTATACGTAGATACTAAATAATTTCCTATTTCATAAGCTAATGAACGACCCACGGATGCAACTTCAAGAGAGTGAGTCAATCGGTTGTGCACGAATACACTACCTGGCAAAGGAAACACTTGTGTTTTATTCTGCAACCTCCTGAAAGCACTAGAGAAAATGATACGATCATAATCTCTTTGATAGTCTGTTCGTGTTTCTTGACTTAACGTATTTGTCTCTTCGAAGTGTCTTAACGAGCTGTAAATTTTGTTTAATATCTCCATAAATTTTCTGTAGCGCGGTAAAACTAATTATTTTATCTTATTATTAATTCTTTTAAATCAATAGCATTAATATATTTAGTTGTGTAAATTTGATTTATGTCTTTAAAATTTAGAGTTGCCCTTATCTGTTTCTTTATGTTTTTGGGGTTTAACCCCAAAATTAATGGACAGGTAAATTCCGACATTAATCAAGCAATCGCGGACATGATTGCAGCTTTTATAGAAAATTCAGGAGAAGAAGGCGATTTTGACTTCAATACACTATACGAAGAGTACGAACTTTTACGCCAAAATCCATTAAACCTAAATACAGCAAATAGAACGGATCTACAAGAACTATTTTTCCTAAACGAGATTCAAATTTCTAATTTTCTTGAGCATCGTGATAAGCTAGGAAAGTTAAATCGAATTCATGAGCTTCAAACCATCCCCAGCTTTGATTTATTAACCATACAGTTATTAAGGGACATAACAGCGATCCAATCGATTCCCATAGTAAATAAAGAAAGCTTCACATCCGACTTTGCATCAGCTAAACATAGAGTTTATCTAAAATGGAAAAGACTTTTACAAACACAAGCAGGTTTTATAGGAGATGAAGAAGATCCTCCTAGATTTCTAGGTGACCAAAATCATCTTTACCTTCGTTACCAAATGACTGTTGGCAATAAATTTAAAATGGGATTTATTGCAGAAAAAGATCAAGGAGAACCTTATTTTTTCCCTGGTAAAACCTATGGAGCAGATTACATGTCATTTCATGTTTATGCAAAAGACCTTACCAAAAGAATAAAATACTTGAGTCTTGGTGATTATTCTATAAATCTAGGTCAAGGCTTAATTATGCATAATGGATTCGGTGCTGGTAAAAGTTCATTGACAACTTCCATAAGAAAAGGAGGATATGCAGTGCGCTCATATACTTCTGTTGCTGAGTTAAACTTCCTAAGAGGCGGTGCAATAACATTGAATATTTCCGATAATATAGAATGGACTAACTTTATTTCTTACAAGAATAGAACAGCAAGCTTTGTAGAAAATGAAGATTTACCCATCGATGCAAATTTTATCACTTCCCTTCCATTAGGTGGTTTAAATAGAACCGAATCGGAGATACTACGTAAAAATGAATTACAACAACTCACAGTGGGTTCTGCCTTAAAATATAGAATGAAACGTGGCCACATTGGCGTCCAAGGTTTATATGATCAATTTAGCGCGACTCTATTACCAGGCAATCAGCTATATCAGCAAAATTTTCCAACAGGCAATAATTTTGTTAATGCTTCAGTAGACTATGGATACAACATAAGAAACATTAATATTTTTGGGGAAATTGCAACGGATGCTAATTTGTCAACCGCACAGATACATGGTGTTTTAATGGGTTTGGACCCAAAATTTGATCTTGTATTTGCATTCAGAGATTATAGTTCTTCATACAGAAGTTTTTCTGCTAACTCTTTTGGCGAAAGCCCAAATGCAAATAATGAAAGAGGTTTCTATGGAGGAATAGAATTTCGCCCATCAAATATGTGGGTTGTAAATGCTTATGGTGATATGTGGGTTAATCCTTGGTTACGTTTTCGAGTGGATGCTCCAGGAGTAGGAAGTGAATATTTCCTAAGAATTAAATATTTCAAAAAGAGAAAGTGGGAGCTTTACGGTCAATACTTCTATGAAAATAAATTACGTAACAGCAATGCTGTGATCGATCAAGCAGTATCAAATGTCAGACAAAGACTACGTATAAATTTCAATAAGGTATTAATGAAAGGATTAACATTAAGAAATCGTGTTGAATTTAGTTGGTATGATGTATTTCAATCGAATTCATTCGGTGGATTTCTTGTATATCAAGACATTGTATATAAGCCTACGGGAGAAAATTACAGCTTCAATATGAGATATGCATATTTTGATATTAATGATTTTGATGCGAGAATATATGCCTATGAAAATGATATCTTAAATGAGTATTACATTCCTGCATACAATGGAAGAGGCATGCGTTTTTATTTCAATGGTCGTGTCCGAGCAACGAGGAATATCACATTGGAAGGTCGATATGAAATCACTCGCTTGACACAGGGATTTAATGATGAAAATGGCGACATAACAAATGTGAACTTTGGAAGTGGAGTAACTTTTATCGAAGGACGAAACCGATCACAAGTAAAGGCACAAGTTAAATTTTCATTTTAATTTCCATTATCCCATTAATCGTATAAAAAGTACTTAGCACTCATTAGCTTATATTCTATTAAATCATCACTCCAACTATCTTTGATTTCTTGTGCTGATTTACCAGCTAATAAATCTTTTCTTATTTGGTCGGAACCATACAATTTATCGATAAAATTATTTTTCATAAAGAATTCTTCATCCAAGGCTAAATCATTGTATACATCGACAATGTAGTCCATGTTAAAGCTAGCTAAAGAATATGTATAACGTGGATTCTTTGTAGAAAAATCTACTCCATAACAAACTTTATTTTCAAGTTTTGGAAACTTAGAACCTGGGCCACTTTTTGGAGTAAAACTATAGGTCTTGTCGCTATATTCAGGATGTCCGTATTGTTCGAAAGGTTTATCTGTACCACGACCTACACTTACTACAGTCCCTTCAAAAAAACAAAGCCATGGGTACATTAAAACGCTATTATAAGTGGGAAGATTAGGCGAAGGAGCTATTGGCAAAGCTTCGCTTTTACTATGATCATAGTTAAGTAATTCTATGACTTCATAATCGCATTGAATTCCTCCTTCAAGCCACTTTTCACCATTGACCATCTTTCCATACTCCCCTATCGTCAATCCATAAACTACTGGTATTTCATGCATTCCCACAAAAGACTCATAACCTTTTTTTAATACGGGGCCATCAACATAATGACCATTGGGATTCGGTCTGTCCAGCACAATTAATGGAATACCCTTTTGGGCGCAAGCCTCCATAACTAAAGTCAACGTACTTATATAGGTATAAAAACGACAACCTACATCTTGAATATCGAAAACCATTATATCGATATTTTCCATCATCTCAGGACTAGGTTTCTTGGTTTTTCCATAGAGTGAATATACAGGAAGACCAGTTTTGGGGTCAACCCCATCCTTAATCTTAGCACCTGCATCAGCTGTACCCCGAAATCCATGTTCAGGTGCAAATATTTTAGTAATATTAATCTCAAAATCCAATAACGTATCAGCAAGATGCTTCTTATTTACGATACTTGTATGATTCACAACCAAACCAACATTTTTTCCTTCTAATTTCGGAATATACTTTCGCATTCTTTCTGCACCTGGAATGACATTAGGTACATCATTAGTAATAGTTTCGGTGTTTTGTGATTGTGCTTGATCACATGAAAGTAAGCTAATGTTCGAAAAAAGAACAAATAAGAAAAAGCAAATTGAAATATGTAATTTCATAAAATGAATTTATTGTATTATTACAATTGTAAATATATAGAACGCTAAAGATATAAGAGTTAATATGTTCTTTTAAAATTTATAAAGGTTTTATGGTAAAAAAGAAATATGCAATAATTGATATAGAGACTACAGGCGGAATGGCTAAGCGTGATAGAATCACTGAAGTAGGTATCGTAATACATGATGGAGAAAAAATTATTGAAGAATATGAAAGTTTAGTAAACCCAGGAAGATCGATTCCACCGAATATTACTAGAATAACAGGGATTACCAATGAAATGGTAAAAGATGCCCCTCCATTTTACAAAATTGCAAAAACGATTGTAGAAATGACCGAAGGAGCTGTTTTTGTGGCACATAATGTTCGATTTGATTATGGATTTATACGTCATGCATTTGACGAGTTAGGATATACATATTCGAAACGACAGCTATGTACTGTAAGACTATCTCGTAAAGCTTTTCCTGGTCTTAAATCATATAGTTTAGGTAATCTTATTAAACACTTTAATATTTCAGTAAACGCAAGACACCGAGCACTAGATGATGCAAGAGCAACCGCGATTATCTTAGGAAAAATCTTGTCCGTTCAAGAAAATGACACTCATGTTAAAATGCTCGTGAATGAAGGAATTAAAGAAAGTAGGCTTCCACGGAATATCACGTTGGATTTTTTGCATGAGCTTCCTGAGAAAACTGGTGTCTACTATTTTTACAACGAATACGGCAATCCAATATACATTGGCAAATCAATAAATATAAAAAAACGCGTATTTCAGCATTTCAGCAAAACAACTAAGAAAGCTGAAAATCTTCAGAAATATGTCAATAATATATCTTTTGAATTAACTGGAAGTGAACTAGCGTCGATGGTCTTGGAATCCAATGAAATAAAGAAATACAGACCTGAAATTAATAAGGCACAAAAAACTAGAGAATATCCATATTTCATCCATCATTATATCGATGAAGGAGGTTACATGTCTTTTGGCTTTCTGAAAACGAGTAAGAAAAATGAAAAGGATAAGAATATATTAGGTTACTATAGCTCAACCCGTTCATGCAAATCGATACTGACCGGCTTGTGCAAAGACCTTGAGCTATGTGAATATAAATGCGGGTTTGAGAAAATAAGTGATGGTGCTTGTTACAGCTATAAATTACAAAGATGTCACGGTGCATGCATTCTTGAAGAATCACCTGATAGTTATAACCTGAGAGCAAATACCGCGAAAGAATTTCTTACTAAAAACTTTAGCGACGATTTCATCCTCGTTGATATTGGTAAGACAAAAGAAGAAAAATCAGTCTTTCTTATTCAAGACGGTCACTTTAGAGGTTATGGTTATATAGGTTTAGAGGAATTGAATCAAGGAATTGAGGAAATTTTAGAAAGTATTCAATATCAATTACCAAATCCAGAATTAAACAATATTGTACGAAATTATATTTTGGATAAAAAATACGAACATATTTTAAAAATATAATTTTTATTTACACATTGATTTTCAGTTACTTATATTATTTCTTAAGATTTGTTTAGTTTTTTTAAGAAAACATTAAACAATACTTAGCTCTGTGAGTTTATACAGTAGTAAATTAAAACATTCTAAGTACCCGTAGAAAGAAAATAGCATTAGTTTAGTTAGTTAGTTGAATGGGCTCCTCGTTATCTTTAGATATGAGGAGTCTTTTTTTATTAGTTCTATTTTCTTTTGTTTACAAATTTCCTCATCTACTATCTATTGTTTCTCAATATTTCTTTTATTTCCTCTAACTCGTTTTCATTACAACGTATAATTCATTTTCAATGACCAAGATAATAATTATGATAAATTCAAAACTCTATATTTTCACAAAACCCTCAGTAAAAACTGAATAATCCTTCCTATTATCTCATCTTTATTTACCAATCATAAGTTTACCAAAACTTAAAACCTTATAAAAATGAAATTTTTACACTTTCTAGCTATTGTATTGATCCCATTATTAACATCCGTTTCATGCGAAAACAAACAGAGTAAATATCATATACCAGTAGACGAACTACGTCCATGGTGTATTTTAGAATTCGATACTTTAGATAGAACTCCTGCACAACGAATTGATATGCTTAAATCCCTAGGAATAAAAACGTATTCATATAACTGGAGAGAAAGACATCTAAATGAAACTGTTAAAGAATTTCAATTAGCAAACAAAAATGGGATTAGTATTTCTTCCACTTTAATATGGCTAAACCCGAAAAGAGATAGCATTGGCAAGTTAAGTCCAAGGAATAAAAAGATGTTTGAAAATCTTAAAGAAGTTAAAGAAAAGCCTGTCATTTTGGTGAGCTTTAGTAATGATTTCTTTAAAAAAAAGTCTCAAGATGAATCCGTGGAATTAGCTGCTGAAATGATACAATTCATGAAAAATAAAGTGGATTCATTAGGAAGTAAGCTAGCTTTATATAACCATAGTGGCTGGTTTGGTAATCCATACAATCAATTAGAAATTCTAGAAAAGTTGAATGCTGATGATATCTCAATAGTTTATAATTTTCATCATGCTCAAGATTTTGTTGATCAACATTCAGACATCATATCCAAAATAATGCCTTATCTATCTCAAGTAAATCTAAATGGAATGGATAAGGAGAAAACTAAGATATTGACAATAGGAAAAGGGGACTTTGAATATGACATGATTAAAAAGTTAATTGATGGTGGTTTCAATGGCCCTTGGGGAATATTGGGTCATATAAAATCTGAAGATGTAGAACTTGTTTTAAAAAGAAATATTGAAGGAATTAAGAAATTCAACTCATCAAATAATTAGCCTGATTATTAAGCTTTTTATAATAAATCATATTAATTTGACATAACTTAGGTGGTTTTGGGATAAAAAGGAGTCTTATAAGTATATAAGTACATTTTTAAAGCTAAAACCAAACCTAATAAAGATGAAATTCGAAAATTTTATTTTATATGTCCTAATGATAATTTTAGTTGTAGGTAGTTTTTAATTCTAAGTTTAAAACTTAATACTTTCCACTCTATAAGCTATACTTCTTTCATGTTTAGTTAATATCCACGTTCAATTCTTACTATAGGAATTCAGTTAACATTTTATAGATTTTGGGCTTCAGCCCAAAAGAAAAAGAAGCTTAAAGCCGAATCATGCATAAGTATTACAAATGTATAATTCAGATAATAGTAGTTATTTTAATCACGATTAATTCACAAATGCATTGGCAGCACTAACTCGAGCAACATTATGAGATTTCATAGAAGAAATCCCTGATGTAAAC
>CAZMKA010000149.1:0-8676 GCA_964566605.1 uncultured Saprospiraceae bacterium
CTTCGAATTTATAAATGAATATGCTCCTGAACATTTAATAATTGCAAGTGAAAATGCCGAAGAATATGTTGATAAAATTGTAAATGCTGGAAGTGTCTTTTTAGGTAATTATTGTCCAGAAAGTGCAGGTGATTATGCTTCAGGTACTAACCATACTTTACCTACAAGTGGTTGGGCAAAGTCTTTTAGTGGTGTTAATTTAGATGCGTTCACAAAGAAGATTACATTCCAGTCAATAAGTAAAAAAGGACTAAAATCACTTGCTAAAACTATTACTTCGATTGCTAGGGAAGAACAACTTGAAGCTCATGCAAGAGCAATCGATATCAGATTTAAAACGGAATAATAATGAAGAAATCAATAGTAGAATTAATGCGACCAAATGTTGCAAAAATGAAGGGTTATAAATCCGCGAGACACGATTATCAAGGTTCGGCTCACATTTTTTTAGACGCCAATGAAAACCCTTTTGATTGGGAATTCAATAGATATCCAGATCCTCACCATTTTAGACTTAAACGCGATTTATGGAAAACGCTTGGTTGGGATATGAGTAAAATTACGCTTGGTAATGGCAGTGATGAATTAATTGATCTCTTATTAAGAGCTTTTTGCATACCTGGAAAAGATGCAATAAGGGTTTTGAATCCATCATATGGAATGTACGATGTAAGCGCTGAATTAAATAACATTAAGGTTATTAAAACTGATCTCGATGAAAATTTTCAACTTGATTCTGATTTAAGATTTCTAGATAATATGATGGAGAATGAAAAAATATTCTTTATTACATCTCCTAATAATCCTTCAGGTAATGTATTTCACCCATCTATTCTTAAAGATATTATTTCAAGATATGATGGACTTGTGGTTATAGATGAAGCATATATTGATTTTGCATCTAGGGACTCTTTATATCATATGATTGATGAAAATGAAAACCTAGTTGTTTTACGTACTTTTTCAAAAGCTTTTGCTTCAGCTGGTTTGAGAGTTGGAATAGCATTAGCAGGAAGTTTAATTACTAATGTCCTTCACAAGATAAAGCCTCCTTATAATCTATCATCTATTGTTATGGATGAAGCGATTAAAATGCTTAAAAACTATGAAAAGATAAAAATACAAACTCATTTGCTTCGAGCTGATAGAGATAATTTGATATCACAATTAAAAGCTTTGAATTTTGTAAAAAAGGTATTCCCTAGTGAAGCGAACTTCATATTGGTTCGTGTTGATAATGCAAATGAATTATATAATTATTTGAGAAAGAAAGGAATTATTGTACGAAATAGACATGGACAATATAGATGTGATAATTGTTTGAGATTTACAGTGGGTACACCTATTGAGAATAAGAGTTTAATGGATTTTTTATTAACCTACAATTCAGGTGATGGTTCTGTAATCTAATACAAATTCTTAAGCAGAAATGGTATAATATAAATATTGAAATGATAAATAAAGTAACGAAGCAAAAGGTATTATTTTTGGACAGAGATGGTGTATTAGTTTATGAGCCTGAAGACTTCCAAGTAGATCATATTAATAAAGTAACCTTTCCTAAAGGTTTACTTTCTTCATTGTCAAGGATTAATAAGCTTCTTGACTACAAGTTTGTAATGATTACTAATCAAGATGGATTAGGCACAGCAAGCTTTCCAGAAGAAGATTTTTGGCCTGTTCAAGAATTAATATTGAGGACATTAGAAAGTGAGGGGATTCATTTTGAAGAAATACATATTGATAGAAGCTTTTCTAAAGAAAATTCGCCTTACAGAAAACCAGGAATTGCTCGTTTGACTAAATATATGAATGAGGATTACGATTTAGATAATTCTTTTGTTATTGGAGATCGAATCAGTGATATGAAATTAGCAAAGAACTTAGGTTGTAAAGGAATAAGGATTCATGCTTTAGAACAAAATAAAATCGATAATGAAGATCTTGAAGATACGATTATTCTAGATGCAGAAGGTTGGAAAGCTGTCGAGGACTTTTTAATGGGATTGCATAGAAAAGTTAAATCATTTCGAAAAACACATGAAACATGTATTGATGGAATGTTGAATTTGGATGGATCAGGAAAAGCATATAACGATACTGGTCTTAAGTTTTTTGATCACATGCTTGATCAACTTGCTAAGCATAGTGGTATAGATTTAACTATAAAATGTATAGGTGATCTTCAAGTTGATGAGCATCATACAATTGAAGATGTATCCATAGTGCTGGGAGGTATGATAAAAGACGCAATTGCTAAAAAAGTAGGAATTGGAAGATATGGATTTGCTTTGCCTATGGATGATTGCAGATCACAAGTTTTATTAGATTTTGGAGGTAGAAGTTGGATAGAGTGGGATGTTGAATTTAAGAGAGAGAAAATAGGTGATATGCCCACAGAAATGTTCTTTCATTTCTTTAAAAGCTTGGCTGATAATGCAGCTTTAAATATTAATATTATTGCAAAAGGAGAAAATGAGCATCATAAAATTGAATCTATTTTCAAGGCTTTCGCCAGAGCTATGAAAATGGCAATATCAAGAGATAAGAATGATTTTTATATTCCTACTACAAAAGGCATGTTATGATAGGTATAATAGATTATGGTGCAGGAAATACAAAGTCTATAATAAATGCACTTGAAAGACTGAATACCACTTATTTTTTGAGTGAAAATTCTGAAAAACTAATGAACGCAGATAAACTTATCTTGCCAGGTGTTGGTCATGCAAAAGTTGCTATGCGACAACTTGAAAAACAGCATCTTGTAGATTTTATAAAGAATTGGAAAAAGCCGTTTTTAGGTGTTTGTCTCGGTATGCAGTTATTAACTAAATGGACTGAAGAGGGAAATACAACTTGTCTTGGAATTATAGATGAAAAAATTATAAAATTTCCTAAATCAAAGCTCAAAGTCCCTAAAATGGGATGGAATGTTACAGATCCATTATCGGATGAATTATTTAATGAAATCACTCCATTTGATTATTTCTATTTTGTACATAGTTATTATCTTCCTTCATCAAAATACAGTATTGCTGAAGCTAGTTATCATGCTAATTATACTGCAGCTGTTCGAAAAGAAAATTTTTGGGGTGTACAGTTTCACCCTGAAAAAAGTGCTAAATCAGGAGCTCAAATTCTCCAAAATTTCATAAACATATGAGTCGTATTTTTCCAGCAATTGATATTATGAATGGTCTTTGTGTCCGTCTTACGGAAGGACGTGAAGAAGCACAAACTAAATATGATGTGTCTCCTTTGGAAATGGCCAAACGCTACGAGGCAAGTGGTGCGAAATACTTACATATAGTTGATCTAGACGCAGCTTTAAATAAAGGTAATAATTATAATTTAGTAAAACAGATTGTCAAAAATACCTCTCTTAAAATTGAGCTAGGAGGAGGAATTCGCTCAACAAATCAAGTAGATGAAATATTAGATTTGGGCGTAAGCCAAATAATTATAGGAAGCACAGCTGTTAAAAACCCAAATTTAGTTAAAGAATGGATTGTTGATTTTGGGCCCCAAAAAATAGTAATTGGGGCAGATACAAAAGATGGAAAAATTGCTATTAACGGTTGGAAAGAATTAAGTGCATTAACATTATATGAATTTATTTCAAATTTCTCTGAGGCTTCTGCCCAAAAGTTTTTATGTACGGATATTACTAAAGATGGCAAGCTTCAAGGAAGTGCTGTAGAGCTATATAGCGACTTGCAAAAATGGTTTCCAAAGCTCGATTTTATTGCTAGCGGAGGAGTTTCAACTCTTGAAGAAGTAAATGAATTAAGGAGAATGAAAATGTATGGAATTATTGTTGGCAAAGCTATTTATGAAGGGGCAATAAATCTTGAAAAATTATTTATATGATTACCAATAGAATTATAGCATGTTTAGACATTAAGGACGGTCGTACAGTTAAGGGAACTAATTTTGTATCGATTCGAGATGCGGGAAATCCTTTAGAATTAGCAATCAAATACGAACAAGAAGGAGCCGATGAATTAGTTTTTTTAGATATTACAGCAACTGAAAGAAAAACAGAATTACTTACTGACTTGGTGAGTCGATTATCAAGGGAATTATCTATTCCTTTTACAGTTGGCGGAGGAATTAATTCAGTTGAAAATGCTTATTCCATCTTGAGAAATGGTGCTGATAAAGTAGCAATTAATTCAGCGGCTGTGTATCGGCCTGAATTATTAAAAGAATTGAGTGATGTGTTTGGTTCACAATGTATTGTATTAGCAATTGATGCAAAATTAATAGAAAGAGAATGGAGAGTTTTTACACATGGTGGTAGAAAAGAAACAGAATATAACCTATTTGAGTGGGTTCAAAAAGGCCAATCATTGGGTGCTGGGGAAATTTTATTTACTTCAATGAATCACGATGGTACGAAAATAGGCTTCGCATATGAAGCTCTGAAAAAACTAAATGATGTATTGGATATCCCGGTAATTGCTAGCGGTGGAGCTGGTAAAATCGAACATTTCGAGAAGGTATTTAAAATTGCAAAAGTTGATGCTGCACTAGCTGCAAGTGTTTTTCATTTTCAAGAAATATCTATACCTTTTTTAAAAGAAAAATTGGCGAACGTCAATTTAAACATGCGTATTATAAAATAACTTATGATAGATAAATTAATCAAAGAACTGGACTGGGAAAAAACCAATGGACTAATACCATGTATTGTCCAAGATAATATTACCAATAGTGTCTTAATGATGGCATTCGTTTCTAAAGAATCTCTTGCAGAAACCGCAAATTCTAATTTATTAACCTTCTATTCAAGATCTAGACAAAAACTTTGGACGAAAGGAGAAGATTCTAAAAATACCTTGGAAGTTGTCGACATAAAAATGGATTGTGATAAGGATACATTACTAGCTAGGGTCAAGCCCAAAGGCCCTGTTTGTCATAAGGGAACAGATACTTGTTGGGCAGAAACTAACGAATCAATATCTCAATTTTATCGATTAGAACAGACTATAAATAGTAGAAAAAATGATCCTCTAGAATCATCATATACATCTTCATTATTTGCAAAGGGTATTAATAAAGTTGCACAAAAAGTAGGAGAGGAAGCTATTGAAATGGTGATTGAAGCAAAGGATGAAAATGATGAGCTTTTCTTAAATGAAGCTGCAGATTTAATGTATCATTATATTGTATTATTAGCTGCGAAGGGTTTTACTTTAAACGATATAGAGAAAGTCTTGAAAAAACGAGAAAAATAAATTATCTAAAGGTTTTTTGCAATTGAAAATTTGAATAGATCAATTCACCCCATAAAATCAATTAAATGTTAACTAAACTAATTGTTCTAGCTGTTTACTTTGGAATTCTCTTTGCTATAGGTATACTGGCTTCAAGAAAAATTAAAAAATTAAGTGATTACTATGTTGGTGGTAAAAAACTTGGTTATTGGTTAGTAGCATTTTCAGCACGTGTTACTGGCGAGTCAGGTTGGTTGCTTCTTGGATTAACAGGGATGGGAGCAATTGCTGGATACTCTGCATTTTGGGTCGTTTTTGGTGAGGTACTTGGAGTGGCACTGTCATGGTTTTTCTTAGCCAAACCTTTTAAACGGCTTACTGATAAATATGATTCAATTACCACTACAGATTTTTTTGAAAGTCATTTCCAATCAAAAACTAATCGTTTAAGGATAATAGCTGCTTTAACTCTAGCTGTTTTTGTGATAATATTTGTTGCTGCCCAAATAGATATTACTGGAAAAGCATTTGAAGATTTGTTAGGAATTAACTATTTCTTAGGTGCAATAGTAGGTTTTATTATAGTTGTTGCTTACATCTTCGTTGGAGGTTTTGTTGCGGTCGTTTGGTCCGATTTATTTCAAGGAGTATTGATGTTTTTGGGTTTAATAATTTTGCCCATTGTTATATGGTATAATTTGCCTCAAGGAACAGGTATGACCTCTGGATTAAATGCAATTGATCCCAGTTTAACATCCATATGGGGTATATATGATGATCCTTGGTTGAACGTTGCGACATTATTTGGATTTTCAATGATTGGATTGGGTTTTTTGGGTTCACCCCATGTATATGCGCGTTTTATTTCAGTTAAAAACACAGAAGAGATTGATAAAGGAAGATGGGTGGCTATATTATTTACTCTGATTACTGATGGTGCAGCTGTATTAATTGGTATTTTGGGGAGGATATATTTTACAAGTGAAGGGCAAGATCCAGAATCAATTTTAGGACAGGGTGGGGAAGAGGTAATTGTAGAAGTGGTTAATAACTTTTTACCAGCTTTGATAGTGGCTATTTATATTGCTATTATTCTTTCAGCCATCATGTCGACTATTGATTCTCTTTTAATTACGGGATCGGGTTCTATCGTCCGTGATTTATATCAAAAGATTTTACATCCTAATAAAACGGGAGAATCTCTAACTAAGATTTCTCGAATGGTAACATTGATTATGGCTTGTGTTGCTTTAATTATTGCTCTTTCGGTAGCAATACTTTCACCTGATCGTACAGTTTTCTGGTTTGCAATATTCGGATGGTCTGGCATTGCAGCAACTTTTTGTCCTGCTACTATTCTCGCTTTATTTTGGAGACCTTACTCTGAACAAGGAGCTATGGCGTCTATGATAACCGGTTTTTTATGTGTTCCTATATTTAAATTTGGGGTTCAAAAACTTGATACTGTGGGTATTTATTTTGAGAAGATGGATGTGCTATTTCCCGCATTTGTGCTTTCTATGATTGCAGGATGGGTGTTTACTAAACTTTATCCAAGGCACAAATAGGAAATTAATTTCTCAATAATAGAATGGAAATTTCATTCTCTAACAGTGTACTCTGAATGAAATAAATAAAATCTTTTAATTTCATAAGATCTAAAGTATTAATTTGGAAGCTTTTCTTGCTTGATTTTATTAAGACTGATAGTTCATATAAGTTATCTCTTTTATCACTTTTCTTTTCTAAGTTTAGTAAGTTATTATATAACTCATCTAGATCAGTTTGAGTTAGTTCTATTTCACCTTTTCTATCATAGAAGTCTAGTTGCTGTACAAATGTAGCTTGCTCATCTCTGCGATCATCAAAATCATAAATAACCTTATTATCTTCTAACTTCAGTTTTAACAAATAAACTTTCGAGTCACTCTGAAATTTAGTAGAGTAAATTTCGATTTCTTGCACATCGTTTATTGATATATCACTTAATGTATTAGTTGATTCTTTGCATGAACAGAGTAAAACGATACAGCAGATTACAATTATATTTCTCATTTATCAGTACTTTTTAATCGAGACAAAATTAATTAAAAATGAAAGAATAAAATTATTTACAATGGTTCATATTAGTTTTTCGTATTAATAAAATGTAAGGTATAAAAGATAAGATACACGATATAAGTATAATAATATTATACATGCTCTCTGTGAGGGAAACACTAGAAAAGTAAATGTATGCGATGGGGCTAAACGATATCACTAAAGCTGCAAGTATGTAATAAATAGGTGATATGCCAAGTGATGAAGCTTTTATAAAAATCATTCTACATATCACAATAAGCACAATCATTTGTATCATAAACCAACTTTAACTTGAAAGATTAATGAAATGGTAGAATATCATTATAGTTTAAGATCAATTAAAGTCTTTGACATACATATTGTTCTTTTTGGGTTAAACCCAAAGTAAAACTGGTATTTAGTGCGGTTTTAACACCGAATCATAACTTGAATGCTGTATGACTTAATATTGTTTTTTCTTTTTATACCTTGCATTAAAATGGCTAAATTATTAGAATTATTATGAGAAAAAAATACATATAATTCAGAATTTCCATCTTAATCTATGGTGCTACATGCATTGCATTGTAAACCGTCATTACCTTTTTTAAGTGTAATGCCATCAAGTTGATTAACTACAAAATTTTGAATGAAAGCATGATTTGCATCTTTGTTATTTACATCTATTTGTTTGTCTTTGTATAACTTGCGTATTTTATTATCATACTCCTGTGATCCCCAACAATTAGGGCATATTCCATCAGGCGTTTCGTTTTTTGTTTCGTCATTTGATTTTTTAAAAAACGCTATAAGTGATTGTACTATTTCCATTTTATTTTTTAACAAATTGATATTAGATATCTTTTTTAAAAAACTATAAAGATTCCTAACATTAAATAAATCTATGTATAGGCCTCAAAATATATATTTTTATTCATTTATTGATAAAATAAATTTTAAAATGTCGCTTTATTAAATGACAAATTCATTAAACTTCTGATTTTTGGAGGAAGTTATGAATCATGTATCTGGCAATTAAGCCATCATTATATTTTTTTGGGTTTACCCAAAAAATATATCTGCAGAACAAATTCAAGGTATTTTGATTTATTAATTAAACTCTATCTAGTCTTTAATACAGATTGCACTGTATAATTGCGGTTAGAATTAAGTAATTATCTAAAGAGAGTCGAGGAGAAAAGCATGACCAATCGATTCAGCCTTTAAGGCTGATGAAGTACAACGGTACTTCAAGTGAGGGAACGGCGAAAGCCGATGGGCTGGCAGCCTTAGCCCTGTTGAGTATTTTCGACGAAGAGTATTGTATACCAATTCTGTTTTTAAGGTTTCACTTTAGTTTCAAGAATTATTAAATCAAGTACAAGGCAGAAAA
>CAZMKA010000150.1:0-8663 GCA_964566605.1 uncultured Saprospiraceae bacterium
ATCCAAAATCCTTTCGTAATTCCTGGTATCAAAAGGGTAAAGGTAAATCCACAACTAAACGTAGCATATAGACTTAATAACTATATCGAAGGAGATTGTAACTCATTGGCAAGATCAGCAGGTAAAGCTGTTGCAGATAGACCAGGTGAAACAGCCTTTAATCCTTTGTTTATCTATGGAGATGTAGGTTTGGGTAAAACGCATTTGGCGCAAGCCATAGGAAATGAAGTCATTGAAAAGTTTCCAAATAAAAGCGTGCTTTACGTTTCAACTGAAAAGTTTACGAATCAACTTATACAATCTATAAAAAACGGCTCAGTTACTGACTTTACTAACTTCTACCAACTAGTAGATGTATTGATTGTTGATGATATCCAGTTCCTAGCTAACAAAAAGAAAACACAAGAAATATTTTTTAATATTTTCAATCACTTAAAACAGTGCGGAAAACAGATAATTCTTACATCTGATTGTCCTCCAAGTGAAATGCAAGGTGTGCAAGATAGACTACTTTCCAGATTCAAATGGGGATTAGAAGCAGATCTTTCTCGCCCTGACCTTGAAACGCGAATAGCGATCATGGAAGCAAAAATGGTGAAAGAAAATATTGAAGTGCCACGTGAAGTAAGTAGCTTCATATGTACTCATATTAAAAATAACATCAGAGAATTGGAAGGTGTTTTAATCCAACTAATAGCTCAAGCGACTTTGAATCAACGTGAAATCGACATGGACCTTGCAAGAGAGGTGATTAAACGATTGAACAACAAAGAAAGTAGAGAAATTACTGTTGATCTTATCAAAGATATGGTAGCTGAATTCTTTGGAATTGACGTTGAAAAACTAGGTTCAAAAACTCGTAAGCAAGACATCGCAACTGCTAGACACCTGTCTATTTACTTTAGTAAAGAATACACAAAAAATAGCCTTAAAAATATAGGTAAATATTTCGGAGGTAGAGACCACAGTACGATTTTACACTCGTGCAGAACAGTAAAAGATAGAATGGATACAGACCATGCTTTTAAAGACACTGTTGCAAGTCTCGAACAAAAAATGCAATTGACGTTGATGTAATATACATATAAAGATAAATGGACTTACGTCCAAATAAAAAACCCTTATGATTCCGTATCACAAGGGTTTTTATTTTTTTGTGATTTCTTGAAAAAATTTGGGTTTAAACCCAAATAATAAAGTTCAGTTTAATACTATTATTCAACCTTATACCAATTCTGTTTTAAGGTTTCACTTTAGTTTCAAGGATTATAAAATCAAGTACAAGGCTGAAATAAGGTTCAAAAGGCTTAAAAATCTGGACATTATGTTTATATTTAATTTATTATTTAACCTAAATTAACACATATGTATATCATAAACATAATTCTAGAATGGATCGGTGATACCGACGATGGTGTATAAACACTTATGATCCCTACAGCATATAATCTAATTCATTGATTACTATTGCTAAAATTTTAAATGCATTTGTTTTTAATTAAAGCAAATGCATTTATCATTGAATCAATCTCTGTTCTTATTTTTTTTGGGCTCGAGCCCAAAATTCAAAAAAGTTATTTTGGAAAATAAAAATCAATTAAGATATACTTTGTCTTCACACTGCCCGTTTTCGATCTCGAATAATAGCTTGTAATGCTAGTTCGTGCTAGAATATGTGCATTCGCATTAAACATGATCATTGCATGTTGAGTGCCATCAGGTAAATCCATCTTTTCCGTTGACAATGCATAAACTTTAAAATGAAAAGTATTAGCTGCATTTACTGGAGGCAGACATGCGCCTCCATATCCTAAGCTATAATAATCATTTACTCCATGACCACAACCCGCAGGATAAATCTTTTATACACGATTCAAGTTCCAAAACATTTCCCGGAATATTAAACACACACCAATGCCACCATCCACTTACTGTAGGTACATCAGGATCATAACTAGAAACTAATAACTCGGTGTACCTGAAGGAGGATTTTTCCTCTTAATATGTGGTATTTTATTCTCTCCACCCGCACTAAAATCCTCAAACACATGTTTGCTTGTAAACTGACTCTTTAAATCTAAACTTATAACTTTAAAATCTGCCTAAAATCTATCTTTATACAATTTCTGTAGATATTTTTTCTACTCTTTTATTCATCACTTTAAACCATAATGGTGGAATCAATGCAAGTAACATTGAACTTGGATAACCAACAGGTAATTGTGGAGCTTTGTCTTTATGTTCAAGAATCTGATACTTCTTATTGGATTGAAAATGATGATCTGAATGTCTAGTTAATTCATATAATATTATACGACCCAATTTATGATTCGAATTCCAAGAATGCCATACTTGTACTTGTTCGTATCTGCCGTTAGGTTGTTTTTTTCTTCGTAATCCATAATGCTCAACATAGTTAATCGTTTCAAGCAATAAAACGCTAATTAGTGCGATTGAAAGATAAAGCATTAGAACAAAAGAAGAAAAGATTAAACTTATAGAAACAATGAAAATAAGTTGAAAAAAGGTAAATATGATCATCTCATTTTGAATGCCGATTATTCTTTTTTCTGCTCTTTCTAAACGTTTATTTTCCAGTTTCCATGCGTTTGTGTATTGTCCGATAATTGATCTTACCCAAAACACATAAAGTGATTCTTTATATTTAGCTGTAGCTGCATCTTGCTCTGTTGCTATAAACTTATGATGTCCACGATTATGTTCTATGAAGAAATGCATATATTGTGAAGGAAGTAATAATGTCTTGGATAAGAACTGCTCCCATTTTGAATCCCTATGTCCTAATTCATGAGCAACATTTATCCCACAAGCACCTAAAGTAACACCAATTGAAGCAACCAATCCTATTAATTCTCCCATAGTATATAGTCCATTGTCAGCTCTATATAAAAAAGTGAAAAGTAATATGAAAACAACTGGAATATTCAGATATAACAATGCATCGAAAAATACATTTCCTAACCTTGATTTTTTTTGATCTTTAGAATATTCAAAAGCATCTTTCTGTAAAAAGGGTTCTAATATAGGAACCAAAACAAATGCAAATAAAACTGCCGACCATACCATTATTCCACCTTGCAATATTCCAATACAACATAAAACTGGAACAATGTAAGCGCTTGAATATTGAATTCCTTTCATAACCGAAAGTTAGAAAAACTTGAAGAAAATTATTTATTTTATACACTGAAAGTATCTTATTCCTTTTGTAAAGCGATGTATTACTAATTAAACACATCACACAAGTATTACGCATTGAACACAACACGCCAGTATTATTCATTACTAATTGATAAAATTATTAATTATCAACAACCTTCGACTGTTGCCAAAATAAACTTATCAATTGAAACACTTTTTCATCAGCAATCTTACAACCACTCAGAATCATATCAAACATTTCATGTTCTCTTTTCTTCTCATAAAGTTTATTTGCAATATTGGACGAAAATTTAATTGTTTTATCGTTCAATAAACTAGCCAAATCATCTACTTTATGAAAATCGAATGCTTTTGTTCCCTCATATTTTAAGGAAGCCATAACGACTCTAGTCTCCAAACAATTAAAACATCGAACTACCTTTTCATCTACCATCAATAAGTAATCAGCCTTTCGAAGGCTTGACTCGTAAACCACATTGCTAAACTCACTTATCAATGCCTCAGCTTTTTCTAAATCATTGTCCTTGATTTTCACCCAGTCATCAGCAGTAATTCCGTTGACTACTAAAAAATCAACGAAATCCTTTTCCAATGCATGTAACTCGCTATCCTGTAATCTCGGATAATACTTCATATTTTTCTTTTAATAGGAGAAGCCCCCTCCCCCAATTTTCAAACTAATCCCAAAATGTGTATAAGCTCCCTGTTCTACTTCACCAACCATATTTCCACTACTATCTTGCCAATTAAGAAAAGTAATCGGCGCATTAAAATAAGCTCCTATACCTATTGCTAATCCAGTAACTTGCTCTATAAAATAGATTACATCTACTTCCGCTCCATACATGAAAGATCCCGATGTAAATTCTGTTGCATCACTTATTGCAACATCACCAAAAGCAAATGTATTTGCTGAATCACCATTTACACTTAAAGTATTACCGAAACCTCCTAATCTCGCAGAAACATTCACTAATAATTCTTCAGTGCGAACAGCGTTATATCCTACAGTTCCATATCCTAACCCAACATTCATTTTTACTAAATCATTATCGCTGTTTATAAAGGCTAAAGATCCACCTCCTCCTACGCTAAAAGAATTAAAAAAGAACTTACCATTGGCTCCTATCCCTATTCCATTTTCATTTATTTGTAATTCTCGACTTGTAAATGCATCAGAGGTCGCGTCTATGAATTCTTCACCTATTGTTGCATAAGAAATATCAATAAATCCTAGGCCTCCATATTGGCTAAATCCCAATTGAGAAATAAATAAGGCACATAATAAAAGACATGTTTTCATACTATTTTTTTTGAGGGTTAAAAGTATTTACGAATCAAGTTTTTCACAAGAATCAATCAATTCTTTGTACAAAGTATTAGCACCAAGAATCCGTTCATCTCCTACCAAAATTAAGTGTTCTTTTGCTCTTGTCAAAGCTACATTTAATTTTCTATCTACCTTATTTTCATCCAAAGACTGCATTTGCTCGAATTGTAAGATCGAATTACAGCAAAACGAAATAATAATTACCTTTTTTGCACTTCCTTGATATCTTTCTACTGTATCAATAGAAATTCCATCTGCCTCAGAAAGCTCAAGTTGTATAGCTTTTTGAATTGCTGCTATCTGCGCACGAAATGGCGTAATCACTCCTATTTCTTTGGCCTTAAAGCCCAAATCCAAAAACCTAGGAATAAGTTTTATCAAGGCTGCTATCTCTGAATGATTGGTTTTACTAAATGTTTCAACATCAGGAACATCAGCTTGTATAAATCCTAGTCTTGGCATTTCACCTTCAACATCCTCAACTAAACGTGATAAGTCAGGTAAAACCTTCAATTCGTTGTGATAGAATTGCTCATTGGGAAATTTCATAATGGTTTTATGCATTCTTGCCTGCAATTGCAATTGTCCGTAAAGCTGGCTCTTTCCCTTTGCAACTGCACGAGAATACAAACGTTCAAACAATGAATTTCTTCGATTCGAAAGACCTATTTCATTAAGCATTTCGTTATCAATAGCACTTTCATCTTGTCTTTGAACAACCACTGCAGGCAATTGCTTATGATCACCGACTAATACAAATTGTTCGAACAATGTTAACAATCCCACAATATTCGGCTCAAGAATTTGAGATGCTTCGTCAACGATTAACCTTTTGGGCGGTATAAGTTCATAAATGATTTGCCGCGAAGCTAAAGATGCAATAGTACCCACAACAATCCGATGCGACTTGATTTTATCTCGTAATTTATTCCTTCGCGTAATTCCTTTGATCTTCGATCTAAGCAAATTAGGAACATATTTCTCGTTGGCTCCGTAAGCAGAACCTACTCGAACATACATATTCACGTAATTTTCGCCTAGCGATTCTATCGCCGAACATAACTCATCAACTGCTTTATTCGTGTAAGCTAAAACATAGAGACTCTCATCGGTATGATCCATGATGTATTGGATATACTTACATATTAACACACTTGTTTTTCCGGTTCCGGGTGGACCCCAAACCAAATAATAATCAGGTGATGTAATCATTTCAGAGAGAACTTCTTTCTGATTTTTAGTTAGAAAATTATAATCTTCAGCAGATAAAACAGGTGCTTCTTGTGCTTGATTCTCTTGAGGAGTTCTTCGGCCAATACATAATTCTCTTTTGACTTTGGGCGCACCAGCCCATAAAAACAATTGTCGATACATGTTTGTAAAGGACGTATCCATGGTATCATGTTCCAATGCCCAATATTGATTTTCTTCAAATATTTGGAAATTTTTCTGAATTCCCCGAAGTGAAACCGAGATGTTATTCGCCTGAATGTCAATAACATTACACTTGAAAATTTGGTTTTGTTGTGGGCTTGCGTTACCCTTGCCCAAAGGATATAAAACAAGAATATCACCTTGTCTAAAATTACTAATTTCGTTTGTAAACTTTGAGTAACTTAACTCAATAATTGCTTTATCTTTATCTGCATCATTTTTACTAATTTCAAGCATCGTAAGCATGGAAAATTGTTCTGTTTTCTCCTCTACACTATCAAGCCATAATCCTGCTAAACCATTTTTTTTATCTTGACCAAACTCCCCTATTTTGGACAGTTTATGTTCTTTGGAAATAAAAGATGTAAAAGCTTCAAAGTATGCTTTTTCAAGTGCATCAAGTCCCGACCACACTTTTTCAAAGCTCTCCACATTCCGCATCTCGAAACCCTTTAAATCCTCATATCTTTTGGTATTTATTGATTCAAAAAATCCCTTGTTGTTATTAACCAATCCAAGTTCATTTTCTATAGATAGCAAATGATTCCGAACTTGTAATGCTTCTTTTTGTTGGGCAACAATCCTAGGAGCAAGGCGCAGTGGCTGCTCTTTTTCCTTACTGTAAAGAATATAGTTTTTGGGTTCAACCCCTTTAAAAGTCGAGCGAATCAACAAATCATACATAAGTGTTTGAATATAGTGTGGACTATTTACTCCATATGCATTCGCTTTGTAAATACTTCCTGATTTCAACTCAATAATTTTTGGTTGTATAGGGTCAGGCATCAATAAATCAAGACGTCCTTGAAGTCCATAAATAGGACTGATAAAACTCGGCTCAAGATAAACTTTGGAGGAGTCGATATCGGCAGTTTTTAAAGTATTATTTACCGTGTATTGTATATTATTAAAATGATGCCTGAGATCTTTCACAAAGCCTTGAACCTCCTTATCTTTAAGAACAGTAAATCCCAGTGGATCAATTTCAAATAATTCAGGTAGAATTTCATCAAATTTCAAAGTCGGTTGCTGTATCAATCGATCCAAAAAATAGTTAGCCATATTCCCTACCAACAAAGGTTTTGACCTTGACATAGGAAGAAATTTGCGCAGAATATAAGATATGTAAGACAATTTCGTCCCATTAAAACAATTAGCAACAGCTGTGGCATCAAGCAGATAATCCGGTTCGACAATTATTATTGCCGGCCGATAAATACCGTCCATAGCAAGCTCTACTTCAAGTAACATAAGAAGTATTGGAAAGGCCTTAATTTCTTCTATATTTTCTGCAAACTGGATATTCCTATCTTGTAATTTATAATCAACTGTAACTTTTTCTGTAGGATCTTCTTCGGAATATCCCTCCATCATGCCAAGGTTCTTATCAATTTCAAGACAGTAAAATTTTACATTCGGAAGGTATCCACTAATTTGTCTTCGTTGAAATTGAACACCGGATTGCTTAGGAATTATTTTTTTGATTTCAGGCGGAATAGAAATATCTAGACATATTTCCAAAAGTTGAGGAATAAGATAAGTTAATAGGTGTGTTATTTCTTCTTTTGACTCTTCGGAAGGATCATTAATTAATTTTCTAAGGTAATGTAATTCATATCTCTGAAAACCTGATAGATTATATTTTTCACCAAGAAAACTCAGTTTTGCAAAGAGCGATGTAAACGAAACGTGTTCGTCGGAAAGAGCATAATCGATTACATTTTCGAAAATGCGCATGAGTTTAGGTCTTACAACCTGTGGTTTTTGGCTTGAAGCCAAAAGTTTATGAAAGATATGTAAAAAATCCAAGTTCATGATTAACAATTGTTAATACATTTATAAAAATACAATATATAAAATGTTAATATATTGTTATAGAAATGCATGTATGTTCAACATTAAATGTGATATATTTGGGAACTAACCCTAAAAAACCCTAGTTATATAGGAAGTTACCGAAAGAACAATATTAACAATATTTATCATTAATTCAAGGCACGGGAGTGTCAATAAAACAAAACGTATGTCATTCAATTTATTGGACATGGTTAAAGACCAAGTTGGAGGTCAATTAACTTCAAAAGCTGCAGAAATGCTTGGTGAAAGCGAAAGCGGTATTACAAAAGCACTGGGAGGTGTATTACCAACTGTATTGGGCTCAGTTATCGGACAAGGATCTGAAGAAGGAGGAGCATCCAAAATTTTTGATATGGTAAAAGGAGTTGATTCTGACATGTTAGGAAATGTAGAATCAATGCTAGGAGGTGCAAACGATGATAGTTCAAGTTCTTTAATGAACATGGGTACTGGTTTACTAGGTGGACTTATGGGAAATAAGTTAGGTGGAGCAGTTGAAATGGTTAGTAAATTAGGAGGAATCAAAAGTAGTTCGGCTATGTCATTGTTCAAAATGGCGACACCATTTTTAATGGGTGGATTAAGCAAGAAAATAAAAGACGACGGATTAGATGCAAGTGGATTTACAAGTTTACTTGAAAGTCAAAAAGATATCGTTTCAGGTGCATTACCTTCAGGAATGGGTAATTTATTAGGACTAGGTGGATTGCTAGGCGGAGCTAAAGGTTTAGCTGGTGGAGCACTTGGTGCTGCGGCTGGAGCTTTGGGAGGTTTAGCTGGTGGTGCTAAAGATTTAGCATCAGGAGCTGTTGACGGAGCAAAGAATGTTGCAGGTGGAGCTGTTGATGGTGCAAAAAAT
>CAZMKA010000151.1:0-8619 GCA_964566605.1 uncultured Saprospiraceae bacterium
CTAAATACCCAGCCTTTATCTGCATTTCTAGTAGCCCTCATTTGATCATTTATCCAATTTGGAGTACCTTGAACAGAAGATTTTACATTTTTTAAACTTCGTCCTTCTAGAATCATGGGATTACTCAATATATCATCAACTGTAATATTTGCAGATCTATATAATCCTGCTCCTGCTAAACCAGCGGCACCTGCAATGATATTTTCTGTACTCCACAGACTTCTATATCCATCCCACATGGATAATCCATAATACTGTGCATATTGAATGTGTAAGTTTTTGTAAAAATCAGGTTTATTTTTAAATTTAACAAAAGACTCACCGGTTGTAATAATCCATTGATCTTCATATCCTTTTTCATTATAAATTGTAGCTATAGCAATAGGAACAAATTCGCCACATTCATTTTCCATTGTTCCTGGGTGAATTATATAGTCCCCTATTAATTGTCTGGTTACAACTTCATCTCTATTAATAATATAATTTGTACTTCTAAAAGCGGCTACTGGAGAAATAGAATCTCCTTTCATGTCAATATTGGAAATAGGATTATTTCCGACATAATTATATGGATTCATGGACGTATACATTTCGGCTCTTGGATCAATATTATTCCAACGTGCAATCGCCGGATCGTAAAACCTAAAGCCATAATTATACAAACCTTCGTCATTATCATTATGGTATTCCTTATTATTGTAAAGGTATGCATTTTTGGGATTATCTTCAATTAATGGAAGTTCTGGTATTTCCCAGCCTTTTTGTTTCATTCCAAAAGCATAATAGAATTCTCGCGAAAGAACTTCTGAAGGATTATTTTCATTGGCACTGCTTTCAGTAGTAATAATTCCATCTTCATTGTCATCTGTAAAACGAACTACGGTATTTCCTAGGTGGTCAGCAATTGTATATTCAAAACGATCTTCTATTATATTATATCTACCATTTGAAAATGAAATAAATTCAGCTTCTTTATTGCTTAATTGTAAAGGACCAGCATAGAATTTATCCTCTGCTGCAGATTTAGATAATTGCAAACCTGAGTAGGTTAAATAGTAGTTAGTTAATCCAGTATTTGTTAAAATTTCTGTTGGAAAATTGCTAGGACTATATTCTATATTTCGAATATCCCTGGAATAATTTGATTTCATGTTTCCATTTCCATCATAACTTAGTGTTCCAGTTTGTTTAACACCTCCTAAATTGGTATCAAATACATCTTCAGTTATAGATGACAAAACACCTTCTGTGTAGTTATAATTTAATACATCTACTGGACCGTGAATTTTTGAATTTGCTAAGTTATCGTAAGATATAAATCCTTCTCTATTTAGTGTAAGTATATTCCCTATATTGTCATAAGTGAATGACTCATCATACCAATTCTCTTTTCTTTCTGGTTTAAATACAGTATTATCTGATTCAAGTAAACGATGCAAATTATCATAGGTGTAATCATATCTTGTTTTTCCTATTAAACAATTACCGTCGTACTCAATACGAGATATGTCTGTTAAACTATAGGTGATTAATTCAGTAAATAAACTTGGGTTTTGGCTTACACTTATTAATAGATTTTATATTACTTATTGATAATAAATTTTTGTGAATATTAAAAGCTTATTAAACTATATAAATAGTATCTATACCACCAAATTAAACCTATACCATTAATTACTATTGGAAGAATAAAAATTTTAACTGATTTAATTGTACGTATAGTATTTGTTTTTTTAATGAAATTAAAAGAATATGTTAAAAGAATTATCGATATAATTATATATATATATATATTGTAAATGAAATTCATCGAAATTATAAATCATTATGAATAATAGAATTACTTGATCAATCAGTATTGAAATCGACAAGATAAATATTAGATGCCATTTAGTTTTTTTCTTTAAAAATTGATATATTATTATAATCGAAATTATATAGTGGGTTAAATAATTATTGACTAGATAAATTGTGCTACTTTTTAATAAAGTTATTACTAAATATAATATTGATATAGTGGTTAATAATAAATGTTTGTTTTTTTTCATATTATGCCCTTAATTCCTTTACTGAAACTTTACTTTTTTTCGTGCTTTTCTGATATTCTTCCTTTACTATTCTTCTTTGAAGTATTTCGAAGGATTATTTTCATCGGCTTCTTCTTCAGATGTTATTATATTGTCAGTATTTCTATCTGTAAATTGAACAATTACATTTCCTAGGTGATCTTGTTTATAGTAATTGAGTTATTCTATTTAAAGTATTTTGTATTAAATTATTGTGTTTATTGCTGCGCTGTCTTATAATTATTAGATTCACTAATGCCTAAATAATTTACTTATCGATTATCATCATAAATTGGGATTTTTCAATTGAAATTAGTATTGTGTCTGTATTAATATTTTTGTTGATTATATCACCTTTTTTAATTCTTCGCCTAATTCCTTTTTCAACCACTTTTCTATGTTGGGGAATTATTATTTTTTCATCTTTACAAATTATACACAAAAGACCTCTATCATTCAAATTTTGAATCACGCAACTTTCAATTTGATCTTGTACATTAATTGTTCTATGTGATTTCGTCATTCTATTAATAACAATGTTAGAGAAATTCAGATTAACTTATTGTTATCAATATTATTAATATTACTTTCTGTTTAGTTTTCAATTGTAACATCTGCTATAGTCAGCGTTTAATAGTTGTATCTCTGTTTATATTATTTGTTCTGTTTTCTTTTCGATTATATAGTACTTACTCCACAACAGATATTCTAACTTTCCTTTTTTTTATTCTTGTATTGTCAAGTTGTTTAGCTAAGTTAAATGATTTTGCTCTAGGAACGGCAACAAATGCGCAGTCTTGTTTTACTTCAATTAAACCTAATTCGTTTTTTTCTAAATTTCCTTGTTTGAAGAATAGGCCGGCTATATCTCCTTTAGATATTTTATCTTTTCTTCCTGCCGATATAAATATGGTTCTCCATTCTGAAGGAATCGGTTTATTGTCAGTTTCAATAATTTCTATTCCTGAGTCTTCTATAAATGATGGTAATTCTTCTTCATTAAATTTTAGTACATAGGCTATTCCTGTGCTATTCATTCTAGCGGTACGTCCATTACGATGTGTAAATTCTTCTTTTTTAAATGGAAGCTGATAATGGACTATGAAGTCCATTTCTGGAACATCAATTCCCCTTGCTGCTAAATCTGTTGAGATTAAAATTCTGTGTGTTCCATTTCTAAATTGGACTAATGCTCTCTCTCGTTCAAATTGCTCTAAACCCCCATAAAAGGTACCGTGACTTATCCTCTTTTTCTTTAAATAGTTACTAACGAAATTAATGGTGTCTTTAAAATTGCAAAAGACAATTCCACTAGATTCATTTTTGCTTAAGAGAATACGTTCTAGTGCTTCTAATTTATCTTTATTTTCCGATTCAACTACTTTTACTGTTAATTGATTTTTCTTCGTTTTTAGGAAATTTAGTTTATTGGGTTCAGTTAGTTCAAGGAAGTCTGGAATATCAATGTTTTGAGTTGCAGATGTTAGTATTTTTTTATTTAGATCCGAAGGTAATGATTTATAAATTTCTTTCATCTCCTTTTCAAAACCGACCTCAAGTGATTTATCAAATTCATCAAGTATTAGCATTTTGATATGTTTAGTGGAAATGTTTTCTCTTCGGATATGATCGGCAACTCTACCTGGTGTTCCAATTAAAATAGCTGGCGGATGTTTTAAATCGCTTCTATCTTTAATGCCAGCTCTTCCTCCATAAACAGCATTCGTTTTATATCCACTTCCCATCTCTCTTACTACCTGCTCTATTTGTAACGCAAGTTCTCTAGCAGGAACAAGAATTAAAGCTTGTATCTGGTCTAAGTTAGGGTCTAATAGAGAAATAACTGGGAGTAAGAATGCAAGTGTTTTACCTGACCCTGTAGGAGAGAGTAGTATAATGTTTTTATCAGCAAAAATAGCCTGGTGTGAGGCAATTTGCATATTGTTCAATTCCTTGATTCCAAGTTTTTGGAGGATTTGTTTTTGATTTTTATAATTTGTAGACAAAGCAATTTTTACTTGCAAAGATACAGATTAACGCTACATCATTTCTGTTTAGTAATTTATTTTGAAATGTGCTTAATTAATGTGGTAAATGCTTTTGAAGTATTCCATAAAGGAATGTGCCAACCAATGCTCCAATAATCACTACTCCTACAGTAATAAATCCATATCCTAATAGAATGAATAATGGTCCTGGACAAGCTCCAGAGAGCGCCCAGCCCATACCAAATAAACTTCCACCAATGAGGTAACGCGCAATTTGCATTTGTTTTGGACGTAAGTCCAATTCTTTATTATCAATTGTTTTTACATTCTTTACTTTCATAATATAAAGGCCAATAGCTCCTAGCACGACTGCTTAACCTATTATTCCATACATATGAAATGATTGAAATTTAAACATTTCGTAAATACGATACCATGAAATGACTTCAGCTTTTGCTAAAATAATTCCAAAGAAAACACCGAGTAATAGGAATTTAATAAATTTCATAAAGGCTAGTTAAAGATGATTGGAAAGATAAGGTGTGTCATAAACAAACCACCAATAAAGAAGCCTATTACTGCAATAAGACTTGGTAACTGCAAATTACTAAGGCCAGAAATGGCATGGCCGGAAGTACATCCTCCAGCATATCTAGTTCCAAAACCAACTAAAATTCCACCTATTAGAAGTAGAGATATTCCTTTGAAGCTCATTAATTGATCCATTCCAAATATTTCACTAGGAAGAAATCCTTGACCAGCATTTTGGAAACCAAGATCAGCTAGATCACGGACTGTTTGTGGATTTAAATCAATTGTATAATCAATTGATAAAAATTGATAAGTAATAAATCCTCCTAAGACTGTTCCTATTAAGAAAATTAAATTCCAGCGTTGATTTTTCCAATCAATATTAAAGTAATCCGCCGTTTTCTTTGCACCTGCGATAGTACAGATTGTTCGAAGATTTTCAGAAAGTCCAAAGCTCTTTCCAAAATAGGTTATTAAAAGCATGCAAAATGCTATTAATGGACCTGCTACATACCAAGGCCAGGGTTTATAAAGTAACTCCATTCATTATCATTTCGCCACAAAAGTAGCAAAATATAGTAAACTAAACGTGTTGGTCAATTAGGATTGTATTTCCGTCGGGATCAGTGATCATTATGCTCTCAGGGCCTGAAGTTTTTGTATCGGCTTCTTTCATTAAAGAAAGGTTTTTGTCTTTAAGAGATTTTTGAATTTCTCTCACATCATTATACGAATCTAGAGTTTGAGCATTTTGATCCCAACCAGGATTAAAAGTTAATATGTTATTTTCAAACATACCCTGAAATAAACCAATGAGGGTTGATTCATTTTTCATAATCAGGTAGCTCATTTCCATGCTTCCAGCGAATACTTGGAAACCTAGTTTTTCATAAAATTCTTTGGAAATTGTAAGGTCTTTTACTGCGAGGCTAATTGAAAATGCACCTAGTTTCATAATTATATATTTTAGTTAAATATATAAAGTTTTTCAGGCATATTCAATTCGTATAAGAATTAAACGATTTTGACCAATTCTCCAAAATCCTTTATATAATTAATCTAGGTATTAATTTTTGATAAAAAGCTGGAAGAGGCTTGATTTTAAAAACCTGTTCCAGCTTTTATAATTATTTTTTTATAATTTTCTTTACAGTGCTTTTTCCTTCTGATTCTATTCTTGTATAATAAATACCAGATTGAAAGTTCTCAATATTAATGGTTGTATTATTAATAAATGTGTTTTCAAAAAGAAGTTGGCCAATGGAATTATATAAAGTCACGATATTATTATTTTCTGAAATTATAGTGATAAAATCATTAGCTGGATTAGGGAAGATTTGTACATTTTGTAATTCAGTTTTGTCTGCATTTAGAGGATCAATTATGAAGTTATCTATTGCAATATAATTTGGAGTATTCATCCCAAAGGCTCCGTTGTCTGTTGATGAAAGAATTAATTCAATTTCATCATATAGATTAGTTATACCAGTCAAATTGATAGTAGTCCACTCATCAATAATATAATCTTGCGTATTATCATCGAATCTATAGTCTGCCATATAAAAATCCAATGTATCTCCTGTTTCTTCTCCATTATTGAAAAACTTCATTTTAAGTAAAAAGAAGTCTGGATCATCACCAGTTACACCTCCAAATTTTTTAGCATAAGAATCTCCTTCTTGCATACTTAATGCAGCGTATGTTGTGTTATTAACTTCAAAACTTTCAATAGTAACAGGTTCGTCAAAGAAAATACTATTGTTGTCTGCTAAGTAACCAACTGCATACGTTCTACTTTCATTCGCACCACTTCCAGAAATTACGCTGTATTGATTAAAAAATCCTGGTGTGGAAGTGTCTGTCATCGTAGAAAGTGAAAATCCTGTGAATGATTGATAATTTGCATTATAGTCATTAGGTAAAGTGATAATATCTTCTGTAAAACCAGTTTCATTATTGTTTACAAAAGTATCTATTGGTAAATCTAAGTATTCAAAACTAACTTGGGCGTGTGAAGTAATAAAGAAGCACAAGATTAAAAGTGTAAAAAATTGTTTCATATTTAATTTAATTTGTAATTTAAGTTAAGTGAGAAATTTCTTCCTGGCATTGGACGGAATTCTATTATCTCATATGATTTGTTAAATAGATTATTTGCTATAATTGAAATATTGTATTCATTCTTTTTTATTTCTATTTTTCTGGAAATGCTAATATTGGTTATATTATAAGCCGCTACGTTTTCGTTTATCCCAATGGAACTACTAAAATATTTATTTGATAATGTCGTAGATGTATTTTTGAAATTTAAGGTAAAAGAATTATTCATTTGATGTATGGGAGTATAAAATAATTGATCTCCTTTTTCAACCGCAGGTATATTTAAAGGGACTTGATAACTTGATCGGTTCAGATTATAATTAAAAGTATATTCTAAATTCGTTTTTCTAGTTAAAGGCATATTTAATTTATTACTAAATTCTAAGCCTCTACTCCACACTTCACTGATATTTAGTGGACTGAAAATAAAGTTGTTTTCACTAGGCACCCAAAGGATCCAATTTTGAATTATTCTATTATACGCTGTAATATTCAAAGAGTTTGTTATAGAACTATTTTTAATTATATAATTTATATTCGCTTCGCCTGCCAAACCACTTTCAGGAATTAAATTTTCATTTCCACCTGGATTCCAGTAGAGGTCATTTAATGTAGGGTTTCTATAAACTTTATTTGTTTTCAAACTTAATCTTAAATTATTGAATACATTTTTTGAAAGGATAATTTCGGGAATGAAGGGTGTAAGTTTTGAGTTTATTATTTCTTGTCTTGCTCTTAAATCAATTTTTAAGAATTTGTTTTCCCATGAGAAATTACTAAATACCGCAATTCTAAACTGTGTTTTATTGGAAATGTAATTTTGAGATATAGCAGAATGATAACTTTGGTCTACGCCAAAAGTATAAGATGTGTTGGTTTTAATTTTTCTATATACTAATCTATTTTCAAGGGAATGAATGATGTTTTTATTTATTAATTGTGTTTGTAAAAATTGATTATTATTAATGAAGTAGCCACTATTCCATTCGATAAAACTTTTGTTAATATTTCTTTTTAAATTTAAATTAAATCTATTGTTAAAATCTATTGTTGAATCATCACCACTTGTCTGCCTGCTTGTATATGGAATGTTTCTATCTGCGTATGTTCCCCAATAATTAAAACTCAGTTTATTTTTTCCAATTTTGAAATTGCCATTATACATTCCATGCATTTGGATTCCGTTTCCATTTTCTAATCTTCTTTCTTCGCCATTAGATATTGTGTATGGATAATCGTTTTGGAAGTGTTGATAATTTAATTTTATTGTTGATTTGATTTTTTTTCCAAGGTTAACTTTAGCTGAATGTGAATAGTTTTTAAAAGATGAAATTGTTGTTGAAAGACTAATTTTTTCTTTTGAGGGGTTATTCTTTAAATAAAGACCACCGCCGATATTTCCACTTCCGAAATTACTTGACTCGCTGCCATATACAATAGCTGTTTCTTCAATAAATGAAATCGGGATAAGAGATAAATCTAGTAACCCTAACATATTATTATTTATGGATAGATTATTCCAGTAAATTCCTGTTTGAGAAGAACTACTTCCTCGTATTGATAGAGTAGATAGATTAAATCCACCATAGTTTTTTATGTAAATAGCTTCATTTTGTTGAAGGCCATCAACGAGGTTAATTGTATTTTCTGAAACCTGAATATTACTGATATGTGAAGAGCTGTGTACAGTTGATTGTACAAGGATGGTATCGATAAGTGAAGAATCACTTTGGGCATAAGCCCCAATAAGATATAGCCCTAAGGCTATGCATAGCATAATCTTTTTCATTGTCTCGTCTTTTCACACCGAAAGTTGACATCATGTTAAAAAAGCAGGTCTTCTGGCTCGTTTCAATTGTATTCCCTTCCCGCTTAAGCAGTGGTATTGAATACAATCTTTTAGGAAACTTACAGCTGCGGGGACAGCTCCGGAT
>CAZMKA010000152.1:0-8561 GCA_964566605.1 uncultured Saprospiraceae bacterium
TATGGAAGCATAAATATTGTAAAGTAATTTTAGTCTTTTAATACCCAATCATTAAATACTCCAGCATCAATCCATCCTTTGTTTTTATCAGAACCTTTTATTTCAATTGATCCCATAAAATGTTCTCTTTCTTTACTAGAATCATTATCACAATACGCAACCGCAAAACCAATACTTTCACCAGATTTTAATTTTCTAGGTTTAGCTCTTACACCATAATCCTCTCCCATCGCTTTAACTGCTACTTCCCAAGTTGTAATATTTCCTTGAGAAACCTTTGCCGATTTAAGATGATGATCTAAATATAAAGGAAGAGAATCTACTCCTATGTCAGTTACTCGTAGATTAGTAGCAATATGATATGCATAAGCACTATGATTAAATTGATGATTCCCATTTGAATTATTTTCATCAATAAATAATTCCAAACAATCATCATCCCAATATCTATCTAGTCCATCAAGATGAGTGTCCATAAGAACATCGTCTTGAATTTCTGCTAAAACATAAATATAATCTTCATTCCAACTAAGTTTATATTTACCGGTGAAATCATCAGAAGAAGGCTGAGTTCCATCCCATAATTGATTTAGAGGCTTCCATTCAATAGTTTGCCAAGTCGTTTCCGTAGCATGTCCATCTATTACAATCTTATCTTTTACCTTTAGAATAGCCTCATGATTTAAGCCTTGATTTGCTTTTGAAGTATCGTTTGATTTACAAGCTAAAAAAATTATAGTAAAGACAATAAAAGTAAATATAGATTTCATCTATTTGTGATTTTGCACCAAATTAACAAAATATAGATATATGAGAATAAATATATGATTAGATTAGTTAAACTTTAGTAACAAGCTGATCTACAATTCTTTCTTTACACATTGTTACAATTCTCCTATTGATCTCATTTTGATTTAAGTTGTAAAACATAGTCTCATCACAAGTAAATAATCCAATAATACAACCTAACAATTTAGCTTTTGAATGATTGTCGTTAGAAATTGCTTTTAATACAAATTGTTTTCTAATGGGAGATGCAGATGTCTCCCAGCGAAATTTTCGATCTTTAATATAGGTTTCAAAAAGTAAAACTAGAAGCTCATTTTGAAATTTCAAGATGGGACGTAAAGTATTATTTTGAAAATTAATAAGGTCTTTTTTGTCAGTCTTATCTTCGGTTAGCATAAGGATTGGTCTAATGCTTTGTAAACTTTTATCTCTACTGTTCATAATAGTATAATCACGTTTTTGAGTTATTGTTTATTTTTACTTAACACAATTGATTTCATTATGAATAAGAAGCTTTTAAATAGATATTTTTATACAGTTTCTGGATTTTGTTTCTTTTCGGGTTTTAGCTTTCTATTTTGGATAATTAATTTTCTAATTATTTATACAGTTTCGACAAAATCTATGTTGCCCGTATTTTTAGGTGCAGGACTATTTTTAATCACATTTATCATTGTTTTACTTGGATGGCGAAATACTAAATTTAGGAAAGAATTAGTAAATACAACATTTAATAAAAATAGGTTAATGGTAATTGTTTCAATACTTGTTATTGTAGTTTTTACTTTACTTCAATTCTATTATATAGAAGGTGTTGTAATGAATGCAATTATGGCATTTTTTATAATCAGCAGTTATTCCTTATTCAGATTAGCACTGATCAAAAGCAAAAAATATATAGTATTAGTCCTTGAAAGTTTCCATTATTCATTTAAAGCTATTTTACAATACATTCTGATTTTAATGGGATTATATATAAGCCATAATTTTCTTTCTACGAAAAGTTTAAGTAATGTGCTTTCTAGTATTTTGGGTGAAATACCACATTTTTTTGCGCCATCAATTTTTGTTGTTCCAATTCTAATTGGATTCATTTATTTGATAGCGTTGTTATTTTTTTTAGTTAATAAAAGCAAATAAATCTAAGCAGTAATTTTATTCTAATATTTATATGCAAGAGTAAGATTCCAAGTTCGTCCTAAAGCAGGTATAATTCCTGGGCCAGGATATGAAACAGCTCTCCTTGTAAAGTAAGATGTATTTAAAACATTATTTAAACTAATAGAGCTACTCCATCTTGTTGATATAAAATATTGTGCTGACAAATCCAAAACATTGTAAGCAGGAATTTTGCCAAAAACACCTTTAAATGCATTTGTTGTATTTGCAGCATCTGAAAACTGGTTTCCTACCCAGGAACTCAGTGCAGAAATTTTTAATGAATTGTAAGAATAATTTACACCTAGCTTCGCATTATACCATGGTAAATCTTCGATCTTGTTTCCTGATTGAACACCGACTAAAGCTCTATCATTAATTCTAGAGTACACTCCCCTATTTAGGGAACCATTAATAAAAGCAGTTAAATTATGGTTACTTGATTTTTTTAAAGCACTTAATATGTCTACTTCAAACATTAATTCATAGCCAATAATATTTGCTGCACCAATATTAGTTCTAAGTCTTAATCCGTCTTCTATAACCTCCCCTATCCTATCATTATATAAAATGTAATATATACCTGTTTCAAGGAAGAATGTTTTCGAATTTCTTTTTCTTAAACCTAAATCGAAACTATACCCACTTTCATCTTTAATATCAGGGTCTACAATTTGAATGTTTGATTGAATCTGAATATCCGTAAAGTTAATTGCTCTATAATTTGAAGTCGCATTTCCATAGAGCTCATATGAATTATTTATTTTATTGGATAGCCCAATTCCATAAAGAAAAATAGTTCTATTAACCTGTGATTCGTCCTGTATAGTTTCCACGATAAAATCATCAAATGAGTTTATTTTGATAGTATTTGTGAAATGACCTTGGGATCTAGAGTCAATGTACTCAAGTCTTGCTCCTGGGATAATACTGAAGTTGTCAGTAATTCTTAAAATAGTTTCTGCAAAAACAGCAAGATTAGTATTAGGGAAACTGAAATCGGATGTCCTTCTTTCAAAGAAAGCTGTGTCAATTGGTGTGAAATCAGGGTCGAATCCATCTGAACCAAATTGTTGGCTAAAATTAGTATTTCCTTGATACACTCTAGTTCCAATTAATAAGGCATTGGGTAAGTTGGCCCATCCATTATATCTTAGGGAAAATCTAGTTTCATTACCCCAGTTTTTAAATTGTCCATCAAGTAAATCCCTGTGAGTTCCAGGGTCATCTAGATCAGGTGTTTCAAGTAATCCCAAAGAAGATCTTCGTGATGATAACCCGAAAAATCTACTGTATAATTTAGATTTTTCTGAAAGCTCATACTCTATTAATATTGCAGCTAAATTCCAATTTACTTTAAACCAATTTCTGTCTCTATTAGACATTTTGGGATTGATAAGGAAAGCTTCATCAGTCAATCCACCAGCTTGTTGACTTAAATAATTCATATGAGTTATTTCTAAGCCAATTTTTAATTTATTGTTCATGGAATAATTACCTGAGAAATAAGCACCAATTTGTTCAAATTCAGAATTATCTCTCCATCCATCTCCTCTTTTGTATTGTGCATATGTGTAATAATTGAACTTGCCGACCTGTCCACTTAATGAATTAAATGTATTAAAGAAATTATCGTTTCCATAAGAATTTATAGATTCTAAACTTATCTTTTTATCCCTGTTACCTTCTTTTAATTTGAAGTTAATCATTCCACCGAATTGGCTACCATATTGCAAAGCTGCCGCACCACGGACAAGTTCTATTTGCTTTACTGCTTCTAAAGGAGGATTATAATAGCTTTCAGGATAGCCAAGTGCATCAGCACTCATATCGTATCCATTTTGTCGAGTATTAAAATTACTTGTCCTTTTTGGGCTTAAGCCCCTACCCCCTATATCAAGCTGCAATCCCGCATTGTCACTTTCCCAAATATTTAAATTAGGTACTCTTGAAAAAGCTTGTCTTGCATTATTACTCGCTTTGTTTCCTATTAACTTTTCAATATTTATAACTTCTGATTTTTTCCCTTCATATAAACCTCCATTTTCAATAGCGCTTAATCGTCTAATACTAAATGAATCATTTTTGTCTTTTATAGAAATATTCGGTAATTCAAAGATTTTTTCTTGTAATTCCACATTGATTGTTGTATTCGCTTTCAATATTATGGTATCACTTTTTATTTGATAATTTAAGCTGTTATAAAATAAAATATATCTTTTATTCGCTTGTAGTTCAACATTGAATAGACCTTCTTTGTCAGATACTGTACTTAGATTAATCGATGGAATTTGAATCAATATTTCCTTTAAAGGTTGGTTGAATTCGTCGGTAATTTTACCTGTCAGATTTACACTATGTTGACTCATAACAACAACTGATAAAGTTGAGATTAAAAGAATAAGATAATATTTTACCACTTTTATTTTCATTTATTAAGGGGTATTATCCAATTCTCTTTCATGGGATTATTAGCCAAATAAACATCTATTTTTTTATTCGTAAAATTTTGACTTCTTCTACCGTTTAGTGATAAGCGACTTTCTACATAAATCTCGGGTGAATAGCCCTTTTCATCCTTAAACTCATCTCCTATATGTTTTGCAAATTGCAAAATCATATCAGGTTGAGAACGCATTTGTTGCTTCTGGAATGGTGTTAAATATTCGTCTTGATCTATTTCATTTTGAATGTTGCTTTTAGGATCTTTTAAAATAAATGTGGTTAAACCACTTTTTTCCATTAACATAACTCTCCAACTAAATCTATATCCCTTTTCATTCCAAAAAATATTACCTGAGTACTGTAAATATCTTAATGGAAGAAATAATTGAACTAAAAAATAAGCGATTAAAAGACTAGAAACAATGACATTAATTTTGGGCTCATCTGTATCATGATTAATTTTCTCAGGTATTTTTGCTCCTATTAAATTAAGCAGTTTTGAATGAAATTCAGAAGAGAAAAATATTATAGTTGAACCTATCATAATGTATGGAAACATACCTATGCTTGGAAATAAAATTCCAGTCAATACATGAAAAATAATGACTAATAAATACGCTATATTTCTTGTCCTTTTTAACCATAAGAAAAACCATATTGATGTATCATAAAAACAACCTGCCCAACTGAATAAGTATGCGGTTAATTTATACTTCATCAATGAACCTAGCAAAGGAATTTGATATCTACCAGGAAGCCAAGTTGCTAAAGGTTGAGCTTTTAATAACCAATCTCCATTTATTTTAGCAATCCCCGCAAAGAAATATACTATTGATAGTTGAATCTTAAATATCAATATGTGCCAATTACTGCATGTGTTTGATTTGATTCTAGGAAATAAAAGACAATCCATTGAATAAGCTCTATTAGCAGGTACCCATATGAGCCAAAATAAAATTAGTGTAACTAAGTAATAATGATTTAGGTAGAAGGTTTTATCCAACAATTCAACATAACTGAATAGCGTGAAATGGAGTATTGTATTTAATTTATAGAATAATCCTAAAGTGATACAAAGGGCAGAAATACCTAACAGGATAAAAATATAATACATTCCATTATTGGGTAATGGATCTAAGTTCTTAATGAAACTAAAATGAAATTGAGGATCAATATAGTTTTCTTTTATCCAGCCTTTTGCATAACTCCTATAGGTTGAGTAAAGTAAAAGCAAACCAATGCAAATTCTAAAGCTTACCAAAGGCGCAATAGACGATTTCTTAAATAATATGTGATTAAATCTAGCTAATATCATTTTTCAAATAATAGAAATTGCTAATTACTTATCGAATTCTTTCAATTAGAATACGATTAATATGTATTCAATAATCTAAAACCTATTGAACCATCAATCTCCATCTGATGCTCCATCAGCATCTTGAATATTTAATAAATAGTAACTAATTCTTGGACTACTAGGTATAATTCATCATCACCAGTGATTGATTCACGATTATCAATTGTATTAAAAATTCTTGTATAAAGTTCTTTAATATCTTCATCAATATCTTGATGATCTCTTTCAAAAAGTAAATCATCATATCCTTTATCATCTAATCCAAGATAAATATCTTCCATTTCTTCTATTGCGGATCTTAAAAGACTTAAAGTAAATTCCTCGGTTCCACTTGAAGACGCTTTATAGTATGATTCTATTTTAGTAGTATCCGGTGGAATTGGCGAATCATTTGGGCCTATGAGCCCTACAGGTAAACCTACTTTATTTTCTCTAATATGCTCTTCGTAATAAATTACTGTATTGTTTAATTGTACGCTTACAGAACTACCTAGTGCAGTGCCACCATTATCTATGAAATTCTGTCTTAAGTTACCAGTCCAAGTATCAACAATTCTATCTGCTCTTACTTTCATGCTTGCGATTAATTTAATCATAAAAGGTAGACGATTAACATCTTCTTGTAAATAAGATAAAAATCCAATTTCACCATTCGAATAAATCATGTAATCCAAAGCCGGAAAACCATTAGCTCTTTCCTGAGCAGTTGTGCTGAAATTATAAGAATTGTTTGCAATAAAGTTTTCTAAACTGATCTCATCTATAGGAAAAAGATTAGTGTTTGAAATTAAACTTTGATTTTCAACAGCAAAATAATTATGTACAGCAGCAGCTTGGTACGAAGTATAAGCTTTTTCAAACGCTTGTTTTAATATGATTATATCTTGATCATTTGAATTAAGAGATATAGTTTGGATACTGTTATTTAATTCGTTTATATTCTCCTGATAATCTAATAATGTAGGTATAATTATATTATCAACTTGATTAGTTAATAATTCTACAAATGAATTTTGTGTTGGAGGGTTAGTAGTTGTACTATTACAACTAAATAAAGTAATTAACAAGAATGTAATATATAAATGTATTCTCTTCAAAGCTTTGTAATTTTTATAAATTAGTATCTGCGAATCCTGGATAAGAAACATCTAAAATGTTGATTGCTTCCATCATTTGAGCATCTGTAACATCCCATAAATTAATATCATAAATTCCATTAAGTGAAGAATCAGTTGGTGACCAACCTAGAGAAATTAAAACATCATGAACTTCTGTTTCACTTATTAACCCCTCAGAATTGAACGATAAAGCATAAATGAAAGCGAGAGATTCAGATAAATGATGTAGTTTGTCTTCATCTGTAATATCAGAGATTGCACTGTTTAGATAATGGAATGCAGCAGCAGCGATTCCAGCTTCTACATATAGTTTTACATCTTGTCTAGCCGCTTCTAATGCCTCTTCATTAGTAGTTTCGGATTCAGGTCCAAAACTCTCACCAGCTTTTAAAATTGCTCTACCTTTGATAAAAGCTTCCATTAACTTTTCAGATATATTAACTCCATATACATTTTCGATTTCATCACTAAAATCAAATGTATAATTAGCAATAAATACACCGTCTCCATTTGATACATTATTTAAGTTAGGATAAGTTTCAGGATTTGCTCCCAAATAACCAAACGCTTCATCCCATCTATGTTGTCTATCTGTACCATTAATTAAGTAGTCACTGACTGCTGCTTGATTATTACCTGCCTCATTAGCAGGACCTGATTGATTTAGTCTCAAATAATCATCCACTATTTGATCGTAAAAAATTGCTCCGTAAAGACCTTTTTCTAAAATTTGAATAAATTCTAAACCATTAGCATCAACATGTCTCTTAGTAGTACCTGTAGTTATCATTCAAGCGACACCTCTTGAAGCAGTAATTGTATAGTGTTCTTGAGTAGAACTAACAAAGTTTGTTGCTAATTCTACAAATGCATCCGCAACAGATGTATTCCCTTCATCATAATTTAATTCATCTATTTTTGATCTTAAATCGGCACTACCAGTTGCTGTGTTTTGTGCAGAAGAACTTGCAAAAACATCAGCAAATCCACCTACTTCCATTGCATTAGCTATATCCCAGTATATGGGTTCGTTTCTTGAAGAATCTACTATCTCTTGCAATTGTGCTAATCTTTTTACCTGACCACTATAAGAGCCTGGAGCAAAAGCGTTATTCAAGTCATAATTAGTAGGAATATCAAAACCTCCTAATTCAATATTACCAAATTCTTCTAAGTTACTGCTTAAAAATCTAGCATCCTTAGTTGTGGTCGCATTTGTGTTACATGAATACAACCCCGTAATTATTAAAATAGATAATATAGGGAATACAAATTTTAATTTCATTTGTCGTTTTTTGCGGCAAATATATAAATCAAAATTACTTTATTTAGATTTAGTCTAATTAAAATTAAGGATTTTTTGCAAATGACAATTAGAAGGAAAATTAGCAAAATACATGAACAATTTAGAAGGCAAATATTATTTTAGAAATCTGTAGAAGTAGTATATTTTTTTATAAAAATTTTAGATGTATGACAAATATTATTTATCAGACATTGAGTTCATCTACTTCAATTACTTCTCCTGCTTTTAAATCATTGAGATGTAAGTTACCTATTCTAACTCGAATTAAACGCAAAGTAGGAAAGCCTACTGCAGCAGTCATTTTGCGAACTTGACGATTTTTCCCCTCTCCGATAGTAATTGAAGCCCAACTTGTTGGCCCATGTCTTGGATCTCTTATTTTTTTTGA
>CAZMKA010000153.1:0-8371 GCA_964566605.1 uncultured Saprospiraceae bacterium
AGTCGGGATTATCTTTAATGAATCTTCTTAATTTTTCCCAATGCCATTCAATGTAGAAACCTGTGCTCCCTCCTATTAAGGCTGCAATTCCTTCATCAAACCAATGGTGAGATTGCCATGAAAACTTCGCATGAGTGTATAGATGTACGACTTCATGTGGGTAATATTCGGAATTATTTCCCGCATAAATGATGTCGTTATACACATCGGCCATTCCACCTGACGCTACTGGTTGATAACTATATTCAAATAAATGAAGCCCCATAACATCCCCTAAATCTCGTGAATCATTCGTTATTACATAATCGAATTCCATAGGTTCCATCTCAAATTGCTTCGCAATTTTTTCATTAGCTTTCAACATCTTCTTCGCAGCTTCTTCATCAAATTCATGATCCGGATGAATGATGTAATTGACGTTTCCTATTTTTTTATTCTCGTATAGTTCCTTGAAGTATTGCGTACAACTAAAGAAATCATACCTCTCTTCGTTCTTTTTAGCATAGACAGAAGTAATGAAGTTGATATTGACAACGCCTGTTGAATCGTTTGTTTCCGTAAATATGGATTTAAGTAAATAATAGTCATTCTCAACAGGGACAATTCCCACTATAGAACATTGTGCTTTTTCACCAGCATGCATTTTCCTTCTCATATCCATCAACAAAGATACATACCCAAAATCAGGATAAGCATATGTCTCATGATTCCAGTATTCACTGTCTGATCGCACGTAATAATTGGAATTCAAGTAAGCTTTCCAACTATCAAATATTTGAATAAAATAATCCTCTTCACTGTTTTTGACATTATCATTAATGTGGTATGTAAAAGGAGGATCTTGGGAGCCAGAATTTTGACAGGAAACGAAGTTAAAAGAGCAAAATATTACAAGTGAAATTAATAGGATATTCTTCATTCCAATTCTGTTTTATAAGCTATGCTAATTAGTTGTTTAAAATCAATACGTCATGTATTCCCATGCCGACTTGTAAACCTTATCCGTATTCGCTACCTCAGACAATTCTCTATAAAGTGGATGATTAGTTAACGTTGCTAAATCTCCTATTATTACCAATTTACGCTTTGCTCTTGTCATTGCAACATTTAGTCTCCGTTCATCAGACAAAAAGCCTACGTTCCCTTGGTCATTACTTCGGACAAGACTTATATATATGATATCTTTTTCTTGCCCTTGAAATCCATCTATAGTATTGACTTCAATTTGTAAACCTGCAAGATCTTTATCTTCCGAAACTTCGGATTCTATAAAGTTGACTTGTCCTGCATATGGAGAGATTAAACCAATCTCGTAGGGAAGTTGCTTTTCTTTTTGGGTTAAGATGTATTCTCGTAGTAAGTAATACTCTTGGGAATTTTTATAAGATTTTCGCTTTTCGTCCATTTCTTCGTAAAAGCAGCAGCCGCTAGTATCAATAAAAACGAATGGATGACTGTCTTCTTTTATAAGATGCTTCGCCACATTTTCAGCAGATTGCAATTTACTTCCATAGAATGCAGCGTTGGGAAATGCAAGAATTTCTGGATGCATTCTATACTGCACATTTAGTAAATAGTCATGCTCTATATTCCCGGTCAATCGATCAAGTAAGGTGATAGATAAACCATTTTCTTTAGCTTCATTACTTTTAACCACAGGCGGTAATTGCTTGTGATCACCTACTAGAAATGAACGCTGTCCTTTAAGCATAACATTCCAACAAGATGGCTCCAAAGCTTGAGAAGCTTCGTCAATAATACAAGTTGAAAATTCGATTTCATTAACGTATGGATGTGAAGCGCCGATGAGTGTTGTGCAAATCACCTTGACATCATCGAGAATATTGGAACGCAATCTTTCTTCAAGATCTTTTGCCCACTTCCTGAGATCTTTTGCTTCTTTATACAACATCTTCCGCTCACTTCTCTCTTCATCCCCAAAAGACCTTTTATATTTCTTAGCCGACTTTAATGCCTCCTCAGCTTCAATACGCGTTTTCTTGATAAACTTATAATCGGAATGAGAACGCATTCGCTCTTCCAAACTTAGATGTAAAAGCTCTTCATCAATTCGTGATAAATTCCCCACACGTAAGACAGGGACACCTACTTTATCAAGTAAAAGAGCTAGTAAATCCACTGCATTATTGGAAGGAGCACAAAGTAGAACTTTCTTTTCTTTAGTCAACAATTGCCTTACTAGCTCTATAATCGTCGTTGTCTTCCCGGTTCCTGGCGGTCCATGAATCAAACCTATTTTTTCAGCTTGTAACGATTGAGCGACTGCATTTTTCTGAGAGTCATTCAACTTTTCGTTGAAAAAATGCTGTACTTTAAAATCGATTTTTCCGCTTAATCTCTTCTTTTGATCGATTTCTTGAATGATGTTTTTCATGTGAGGATCTTTCACAGACAACACATTTTTCATCGCTTCATGCATTACTTTATATGGCCTTTCATCATACATCAATTCCATTCCTCGTAACCCAAAAGTAAAATCATTATCATGTAAAATTCGATCGTCTTTTATCAGAATCTTTGCTTTATTCCTTCTTACAAAAGCTACTGTACCATGATAATCTTTATCTCTACCTTCCTTGAACAGCCGCACTCCACTACCCGATCTTATTCTATGGGATTTATTTAATTGTTTGGTTCGTTCAACGATTACTTCTACGTAATCACCAACTGTATAAGCCATTTTTACAATGTCAACTGGATACCAAGTCAATCCTGAATCAACTCGTTCTTTTATTGAACGTCGACTAAGTGTTTCTCTGAAATAAAGCTCTTCGTTTTTCCTTTCAGCTTCTAATCCTTCAATAAGCTCTTTATATCTTGACATTAATCCTTTATTCTTTTGAAAATAAATTTATATAACTTCTCTCCTGATGGTTTACTCATAGGGTACATATTTACAAAATCGTATCCACATGCATAGAGATAATTCAATAAATCAGCTTCACTATTTAGTGCGACAGGAGTGCCATTGTCATCGGTTATTTGGTTTTTAGTATTAAAATCGTTTCCAGCATCAATAGTAAATAACATTTTGGTTCCCCAAGTATTCATTTTTACATGAATAACTATATATTTCAATTGGCTGAAACTCAAAATGTTTTTGCCTTCTATAAATAAGTCCATAAATTATCGGTTTTGTGTATACAAAATAGAATATAAGATACAACTAACAAGTATTTTACTAGAAAAAATGTGATGGACATGAAATGTCAATTTGTTCTTTCGTAATAGGATGTACAAAACTTAAATATGCTGCATGCAGATACAGACGGTCGGAAGGAATACCGTATAGAATATCTCCCACAATTGAAGCATTTAAGCCTTTGTGATGAGCGGCATGAACTCGTAATTGATGTGTTCTCCCTGTCAACGGAGTAAATCGCACGGCAGTTCTACCATCTTTTTGACCAATTACTTCATATTTAGTAATCGCTTCTTTACCGTTTAAGTCATAGGTTTGCATGGGGCGATTAACGTAAGATGGGCTTAATGGTAAATTAATAATTCCTTCTTTTTCTTTGGGACTTTCGTCCAAAAGGGCTTCATAAATTTTAGTAACTTCTCGTTTGATAAATAGCTGTTGAACAGATTTATAAGCTCTCATATTCTTTGCGAATAGTAATATACCGCTAGTGCCCATGTCCAATCTATGAATCGTAAAGATCTCTCCATATTTTTTTCCTAATACGGAAGCCATAGAGTGCTCAATATGCTTTCCAGGAACGGACAATATTCCATAGGGTTTATTAACTGCTACGAGATCGTCTGATTCATAAAGAATATTCAAGGTGAAATCAGCTGAACATATCTTGGTTAATGGATTTTCCTCAACTTTAAATCCATCTAGTAAAAAATTAAGAATAGGTCCACACTTCCCTTTACAAGCAGGATAATATTTTTTATGTTTCCTTATAACACCATTGGGCGAAGCACCATACCAAAATTCAGCGAGAGTTATAATTTTATAACCTTGATGAATTGCATGTTGGATAAGTCGAGGAGCAGCACAATCTCCTGCACCCGAAATAGGATATTTCAAAGCGGTATCTTTAAAAAGCTTAATTAGATCAGTTTCTTCTCCTTTGGAATTGACTAATTTATATTGTAAAAATATCCATTCCTGAAGTGTTTTAGAAAGATGACTTCTTTTAGTTTTTAACTCTTTTATTGTGATAGATTTTTCATCGATAAGTTTTTGAACTTCAGCAGCTTCAGCTTTCACTTTCTTTTTGAGATCTTGTAATAAGAAGTGTTTAGCTTGACTTTCCATACTTAGTTTCCTAAAAATTGCATTTCGCTCAACTTCATCGGTTAAAAGAAATGCTGCATCACGCTTGCTTTTTCTTTGGGCCTTAGCCCGCTTATTTTCATCCACCACAAGCAATATTTCCTGTTGACCTTTCCTTTCTATAGCCTTTACTCGCTTTTTAAGATCTATCAATTCCTCATTTTGCTCTAGTAAGGCTATCTCTTCATTCAGCGCACTTATCTCCGCTTCATGTCTGCGGAAATGGCCATCATGTTCCAAGATATCAAAAATCGGTGGCACAAAAGTTTCCATCTTTGTTGTATTCTCCAGCCGTCCTGAAAAAGCACGTAAATAACCTAGCTCCCCTTCCTTATTCTCTACTATCAATACACCGAACATCTTACCCACGCTACCATCATCCTTAAACCCAAAACTATTATCAGGGAATAAAATCGGTATCTTTTCTAGCAAATCTTCCGAAGCGATTTTAGCCATTTCATGTGGAAAATAATAGTGCGGATAGGGCAATTCCGTTGGCTTTTCAATACCTTTAATATGAGGAAGAGCATGAAACATTTATAAGATATTAAAGAGTTTAAAAAAAATTAAAGCTTAAGAACAAATATATAAACTATCTTTGCGGCTAATTATGACAAATCTTTTATGAATTCTATTAGAAATATCGCTATTATAGCACACGTTGATCACGGTAAAACAACTTTAGTCGACAAAATTATACAATACTGTGAGATTATTGATTCTCGTAAACAAACTGGTGAATTAATTCTTGATAACAACGATCTTGAAAGAGAAAGAGGTATCACCATTTTATCTAAAAATGTTTCGGTACAATATGAAGGTATTAAAATCAACATTCTTGATACTCCTGGTCACGCCGATTTCGGAGGTGAAGTAGAACGAGTTCTAAAAATGGCTGATGGTGTATTACTTTTAGTAGATGCTTTTGAAGGTCCAATGCCTCAAACAAGATTTGTACTGGGTAAAGCGATCGAACTAGGACTAAAGCCTATCGTTGTTGTAAATAAAGTAGATAAAGAAAATTGCCGTCCAGAAGATGTTCAAGGTGATGTTTTCGACTTAATGTTTAACCTTAATGCTACTGAAGATCAACTAGATTTCGTAACATTATTCGGTTCTTCTAAGCAAGGGTGGATGAGTTATAATCATGAAATAAGAACAGAAAATATATCACCGTTACTTGATGCAGTAATTAAGCATATTCCAGAGGCTCCTTATAATGAAGGAACTCCTCAGATGCAGATTACTTCTCTGGATTACTCGAAATTCCAAGGAAGAATTGCGATCGGTAGATTACTAAGAGGTGATTTAAGTATTCATACGGAGTATATGCTGTGTAAGGCAGATGGTGTGCAGAAGAAAGTAAGAATTAAAGAATTATTCTTGTTTGAAGGATTAGGAAGAGCAGCTGTAAAAACAGTACGAAGTGGAGATTTATGTGCAGTAGTAGGATTGGATGATTTCGAGATTGGTGATACGATTGCAGATCTTGAGAATCCTGAGGTTCTACCTAGGATTGCAGTTGATGAGCCTACTATGAGTATGTTATTTACGATTAACAATAGTCCATTCTTCGGGAAAGAAGGAAAGTTTGTTACATCAAGACACCTTAGAGATAGACTATTCAAAGAGACCGAAAAGAACTTAGCATTACGTGTTGAAGAAACAGATACTGAGGACAAATTTAATGTATACGGAAGAGGAATTCTTCACTTAAGTGTATTGATAGAGACGATGAGAAGAGAGCTTTATGAGTTACAAGTAGGTAAACCTCAGGTATTAATAAAAGAAATAGATGGTGTTAAGTGTGAGCCAATAGAAAGTTTGGTAATTGATACCCCGGAAGCATATAGTGGTAAAGTGATAGAGTTAGTTACTCAACGTAAAGGACTTCTTAAAGTAATGGAACCTAAAGGTGATGTTCAACACTTAGAATTTGAAATACCATCAAGAGGAATTATAGGATTAAGAAATAACTTATTGACAGTTAGTTCTGGTAATGCGGTTATTACGCATAGATTCTTAACATTCGAACCACATAAAGGAGAGATTCCTACACGAAACAAAGGATCGTTGGTTTCTATGGTAGAAGGACAGGCTTTGGCATTTGCTTTGGACAGACTTCAAGATAGAGGAAAGTTCTTCGTAGAACCAGGTGATCAAGTGTATAAAGGTCAAGTACTAGGTGAGCATACAAGAGATAATGATCTAGGCGTAAACGTAATAAAAGGTAAGAAATTAACAAATATGCGTTCGTCAGGTGCTGATGATGCTGCGAAGTTAGCTCCAAAAATTGTATTTTCGCTTGAAGAAAGTATGGAGTACATCAAAGACGATGAATATTTAGAGGTAACTCCAGAGAATTTAAGAATGCGTAAAATCCAATATAAGCCATAAGTTAATGAAAATAGCTATCATCCGAGAAGAGAAGAACCCGCCTGATTCCAGAGTTCCACTAGCACCATTTCAAGTTGCAGAACTTATTAAAAAAGGATATCAGATAGAGGTTCAACGATCAAAGAATCGATGTTTCAAGGATGAAGAATATGAAAAGTTAGGAATTCCCATGATCGATAATATTACCGATCATGGGTTTTTATTGGGTGTAAAGGAAGTTCCTGTAGATAATATCTTAGCAGGAAAGACTTATTTTATGTTTAGTCACACCATCAAGGAGCAACCTTATAATGCTAAGCTAATCAAGCGAATCATCAGTCAAGAATCGACTTTGGTGGATTATGAAGTATTGGTAGATGAGAATGATAAGCGAGTAATTGCTTTTGGGAAGTTTGCGGGAATGGTAGGTGCGCATAATGCTTTATATACTTTCGGGAAGCAATGTGGAAAATTCGAGCTGCCAAGAATGACGAATCTTGATGACTACAAAGCAGCAAAAGAAGTATATTCGAAAACTAATTTTCCTAAAGTAAAGATTGCTTTGACGGGCACGGGAAGAGTGAGTAATGGAGCTGCATTGGTACTAGAGGACATGGGGATAAAGAAAGTTACACCACTTAGTTTCGTAAAAGAATCACATAATGAACCCGTTTATACTCAACTAAGTTCGTTCTTTTATGCAAAGCGAAAGGACGGTAAAGTATTCGAAAACATATTAAACTTCTACAATCATCCAAATCAATACGAGAGTGATTTCCATCACTTTTTGGGATGTACGGATATATTTATAAATGGAATTTATTGGCATCCAGAAGCACCAGCTTTCTTTACTAAAGAGCAGATGAGGGATAAGGATTTTTCCATTAAAGTTATAGCAGATGTAACTTGTGACATTGCTCCGGAAGCAAGTGTTCCTAGTACATTACGTCCTTCTACTATTGCAGATCCTGTGTATGGCTATGATATTAATTCAGAAAAGGAAATCCCTGCATATACGGGAGGAATCGATGTAATGGCGATAGATAACTTACCGAACGAATTACCTAAAGATGCTTCGGTAGCTTTTGGGGAAATGTTTATGACAAAAGTTTTGAGTCCGTTAGAGCAAGGAGATGATAGTATTATCAAGCGAGGAACGATTGTTAATAAAGGTAAGTTGACGGAAAGATTCAGTTATTTGAAGGATTATGCTGGGGTGTGAGGGTGTGATGCATTTTCAATGTTTATCCAAGGTATTTATTTTATCACTTCTTTCTGAACACTCCTTTTATAAGCCTTTTATCTATTGTCAAAGATTTTTGTTCATAAAGATCATATCGATTCAATTATAGATCATTTTGTTTATAGAATTTCATTGTAACAAGAATCACTGTGTCCAAAATAGATTCCATTATAATTTCCTCAACTATAAGATTACTATCAAATGTATATAGCTTTTGATCTCTTAATACTCCATGATCAGGATAAAGTTTCCAATTTTCTATGAAATGGTAAATCTTATTATTTGAGCTAATAAAGACGGTTTCTTTGGTCGAAAGAAGGCTCCTAATTTCAAGAAACTCAACTTTACCTTTCAATGTGTCTAAACTTCCAGATTTAAAATCTAGTCTAAGTAAGCATATGAGCAACTACATATTTACCAGTATCGGAAAAGCATATAATATT
>CAZMKA010000154.1:0-6372 GCA_964566605.1 uncultured Saprospiraceae bacterium
ATACAATCCCTTCATAAAAAGAATTTCAATTACTTTTGCAGCATCAAATTTTTAGATTTATGAAACCCAATACAGCATCTTGGATAGAAAAAAAGAGATCTGCAACTGAGCTTAACTTTCTTATTGGCGAACTTATGTATAAAAAAGGTGTAGAACTTATACTTTTTAGAAATTCGCTTAATGAAGTCAGCATCTCTGAACTACTTAGTTTACATGCCTATGCAAGAGAATTTGTCGGCGAACCTATCCATATTGAAACTTCAACATCAATAGCAAAAGAAATGCTAAACATGAGTTTAGAACTCTCGAAAATAGATATCGGTAAGTTAAATGGAGAATGGGTTCGTAGACAAAATGATTATAAATCAATAAGCGATTTTCTTAACGAAGAACTTAATAGTTTGAAAACTGGTCCAGATATGGATTGGCAATCACCTGTAGATGTTGTATTATATGGTTTTGGAAGAATCGGTAGACTTTGTGCTCGTGCCATTATTGATATGACTGGTATTGGTGCCCAACTTCGTCTTCGTGCGATTGTAACGCGAAACAATGATCCCGAGCAGATTAAAAAGCGAGCAGATTTACTTAGAATGGACTCCGTTCATGGACCATTTAAAGGCGTAATTTCAGTAGATGATAAGGATCGTAAAATGATTATTAATGGAGAGGAAGTACAAATGATCGCTGCAAGTAATCCATCAGAAATCGATTATACATCTTTTGGAATTAATAATGCATTAATAATAGATAATACCGGTGTTTGGCGAGATAAAGAAGGCCTCTCAAAGCATACTCAATCAAATGGAGTAAGTAAAGTCCTTTTAACTGCCCCTGGAAAAGGTGTTCCCAATATCGTTTATGGTGTTAATCACCTTAATGAAAAATCAGACAATCACAAAGTATGGTCGGCAGCTTCATGTACAACAAATGCTATTGTCCCTATTTTAAAAGTAATTGATGACAAATTTGGTGTAGAACAGGGGCATATTGAAACCATACATGCCTATACCAATGATCAGAATCTACTAGACAATATGCACAAAAAACACAGGAGAGGAAGATCTGCGGCTCTTAATATGGTCATCACAGAAACTGGTGCTGCAAAAGCTGTTGCCAAAGTAATGCCGCACCTAGAAGGCAAACTTACTGGAAGTGCTGTTCGTGTGCCAACACCAAATGGTTCTCTTGCCATTATGAATTTAAGCGTGAAAAATGAAGTAACAATAGACACAATTAATGCAGCGATAAAAATGGCCGCCTTGGAAGGACCTCTCCGAAATCAAATCAGATACAGCTTTGAAAAAGAACTTGTTTCTAATGATATTATCGGTAATTCTTGTTGTAGTGTATTCGATTGTCCATCTACCAAAGTCTCAGTTAATAAGAAAAACATGGTGCTGTATGTTTGGTACGACAATGAATATGGATATACACAACAAGTAATTCGACTTGCAAAATATGTAATGAATGCACAACGCAAGATTTATGATTGAATCAGGTTATTTCTATTCTTTTTATACAACTATGAGAATTCATACTGCATTATAAATAAAAAACGACCCTTTGAGATATCTATTTTTTACATTCTTGCTTTTTCATTTTATAACCATGAAAGGCACAACATATTATGTTTCAACGGTGGGTGATGATACCAACAATGGCGCGCTTTCGATGCCTTTCAAAACCATCCAACACGCAACAAATCAACTTTCTCCAGGTGACACACTTTACATAAGAGATGGGATTTATTACGAGAAAGTTTTTTGTAATGCTTCTGGAACTTCAAGTAATCCAATTTTAATTTCCGCGTTTGCGAATGAGCACGTATTTATAGATGGAACAGGTGTTATCGGTAATGATCTCTTTGTTCTTAATGCCAAAAACTATATAACTCTGAATGGCATTACTTTCCAAAATAATTACATCCAAGGCGCGAAAGGAATCTACGTTCTTAGTAGTGGTGAAGGAATAAATATTACTAATTGTACCGTCCAAAACATCGGTTGGACCACAGATCCTTTGAGTGATCCATATTCTGTCACACCGACTGGTCAAGCACATGGAATAATTGTAAATGGAAGAACAACCGAAGGAATAAAAAACATTATGATTTCCGATTGTAACATTAATAATATAATCACTGGTAATAGTGAGGCGCTTACATTGGTGGGAAATGTTGATGGTTTTCTAATAGAAAGAGATACGGTTCACAACACGAAAAATATAGGAATCGTAATTGCGGGGCATTATTCTTGGGCAGTAGATACGGGTGTTGATGCAGGATTAAATCAGGCGCGGAATGGTGCGATTAAATCGTGTATTACATATGAAAATAGACGGTTTTCCAACGTTGATGCTCCTGCAGGTATTTATGCTGATGGTGCTAAAAATGTAATTATTTCAGGAAATACAAGCTATAGCAACGGGAACGGAATATCAGCAGGTTGCGAAAATGCTGGGTTTTCGGGAAGCAATATCACGATTGTAAATAATTTGATTTATGGGAATGACAATCAAGGAATCTATTTTGGGAGTAATGCAGGACAACTTGAAAACAGCCTTTTGAAAAATAATACTTTTGTAGAAAATGGGACTTTAGGTAACTTTTATAGTGAAGTTAGTTTACAAAATAGTACCAATTGTCAAATTGTACAAAATATTTTAATCCCCTCCTCTTCTTCTCATTATGCCGTTTCAATTTTTGGATATACTGTTTCGAATTTAATCGTAGATAATAATTTGGCATACCGGTATAATGAAAATGCTGTGAACTTATATATCGAAGGAACACCTTCCCAATTTACTCCGAGTAACTCGTTGAGCGAGAATCCGCTTTTTGTGAATCCTTCGATACTTACTCCAGATTTTAACTTACAATCGTCTTCACCTGCAATTGACAAAGGGTTACTAAGTTATGTAACAATAGATACGTTGGATCAAAATAATCAGGCTAGACTGGTGAATGGAAAACTTGATCATGGCGCATTAGAAGTCGCAGATGGAGGCTGTCCTAGCACCTTTCTCATTGATACAAATTATTTTATTACAGGAAAATTCACAGCAAACCAAGAGATTATTTTTCAAGATGCCGTTTTGTCATCAACAGGAAAAACAACGCTATATGCTCCTATAGTCGCTATACCTAATTTATTCGATTTAGAACATGAGATGGAAATATATGCTACGGGCTGTCAGCAGTAAACACGTTTCGTAATTCCCCTTTGGCTTGCGCCCAAAAAAAAGCCCCTACACCAAGTGTAGAAGCTTCTTCTTTATTTCCTGTCTTTTTTAATTTTGACCATCCGGAACGAGTTCCTCTTTCGTGTCAGAATCTTTGCGGGATTTTTTTCCTTTGAATCCTTTTTTATTCTTTCCTCTTTTCTTGCGTTCTGCCTTAGACGCTTCAAATTTTTCCGCCTGCTCAGGAGTTAAAATAGCTTTGATTTTTGCCTCTTGGTCAGCTCTTCTTGCTTTACGAACTTCTCTTGCAACTTTTTCCTTTACTGCGTAATCTTCTTGGACTTTCTTAATCTTAGCAGCTTGTGTTTCACTAAGTGATAAATTTTTCGTCATTCTATCCATACGCTTTTCCATACGTTGTTCTGGAGATTTTTTAACTCTTTCCTTTGTTTCTTCTGGTTTGGTTTCTGTTGTCTGCGAAGTAGCTGTTGCTATTGTGAAAATAGAAAATGCTGCTACAATCATTAATTTTAATTTGCTCATAATTTATTGTTTAGATTAAACTTACGATTGTTTGACCTCAGCAGAATCGAATGGTTTAATTGCTTTTTTTGAAAAAGGCTGATTTAACTTATGCTTAACTTTATGCATAGAACGATAGTAATACTAGAGAAGAAAACCAATTTCCTACTTAATTTAGTAACCCCTTTTGACGGAAGCCAAAGAACTTTAGCTTTTTAAACTAACATCATATAATCTCTGCGGCCTTCAAGATTTCTCTTGTTTTCGCCTCATCTTCCTTGTTAACAATTATCTGAATTTCTCCAAATATATTAGCGTGTGCAGAATCCATTTTATTGATATGATGTGCATCAATTCCTGCTTCCTTTAATAAATGTAATGCTGTCATCACCTTAAGTTGGGATACAGCGATAAACGTTGATTCGGTTTCCATAATTCTCTTTTTAATTCAGATTACAATCTGTATAATATAAACACCAATGTTCGCAACTTGGTTCGAAACTTGACTAGGCTTTCAAAGAATGATTGATCATTTTCCTATTTCTTAAACATTTTATTTTGGATAAACGCATCATCAGTAAGCGTTCTTAAAAAGTCTATCAATTCACGTTGTTCCTCTTCTGTCAAATGCAGGGGCCGAATAAACGGACTCTTCTGTGGATGATCAATACCACCTGTATTATAATGTTCTACTACTTCCTCCAATGATTCCATTGAACCATCATGCATATATGGTCCTGTCAATTCAATATTTCTCAAACTAGGAACTTTGAATCTAGCTAAATCTTTTTCTTCTCCAGTAACACGAAATCTTCCTTTTTGCTCGTACGTTTCATAAAGTCCATTGTTCTCAAAAGAGTAATTGGTAAAATTGAAGCCGCCATGACACGTAGAACAATTTGTTCTATCACTAAAAAATAGTTCTAACCCATTTATCTCGCTTTGGGTCAAAGCATTAAAATCGCCATAGTTTTCATAATGATCAAAACGACTGTAGCCACTTATTAAACTCCTTTCAAAAGAAGCCAAAGATCTTGTAATCACAAACGCATCTGGTTCACGACCAAAAGCTTTCATCGACATTTCCGTATACCATGCATCTTCTTTAAGTCTTTCTGCAAGTAATACAATATTGAAATCAAACTCATTATGCTCTTGAATAGGAACTAATATCTGCATTTCCAATGTAGGTACTCCTCCTTCTCTAGTAAAATAAGGATGATAAGCTACATTGGCCAAACTAGGAGCATTTGTCATGCCTAGTCTATCTTCTACACCAAGACTTAGCGCTACATCGTCACTAAAAGCTAACTCCGAATTATGACAAGATGCACAACTTATGGAATGATCAATCGACATGATGGGATCATAGAATAACTTTTTACCAATCTCCCATCTGTCATGTGCAAACTGATTCTCTTCAGGAAAAGCTATTTCGTCAAAGCCCTTGGGAATCTCCATGAAACTTGGTGCAACATGATTTGGCGCTACATCTTGTTTAGAACAAGAAAATAGGAAGGCAGATATAATTATACAGTATGGCCAAATCCAATCTATCATTTAATAAAAATCTTCTTTGTTTGTATTATTTGACCCTTCTTGTGAAGGTTAATGAAATAGATTCCTGATACTTGATTTGTGAAATCTACTTTTTGACCATCATAAATCTGTTGTAGCGAGAATACTTGCTTGCCATCCAATGTATTTACGCTAAGATCATACGAATTGCTCGGAGTATCTACATCCAATTCTATTGTTGAAATTCCGTTTGTAACTGGATTAGGGAATAGATTAAATGTGTTAACTTCTGTATGCTCTATTGTTGAACTTGTCATGCTGGAAGGTGAGAATACATAATCTCTAAAATTCTCTAAGCATTCTTTCGCTTCAAAGTCATCTCCATGCATAATTAATCCATCCTCAATAGATATATTTTCCAAGCCTCTTGTATAATCTGCATCAAGATTAATTTGTAATTTATTATCTGCAGCAGTTACATTCAACTCTACTTCAATTGTAAAATAATTTTTGTTTCCTAATCCATGAATTTGAAATAAATTGAAAAAACTAGACCCCGAAAAACCTTCATAAGCAATAAATCGATATCCGGCAATCCACCCCCAATGCATAGAAGGAGATTTAGGTGATAAAGGATGCGAAGCATGAAAACTTGATGGATCAAGATGATTCGAAAGAGAATCAACACCGATATGAAATCTTATTTTTTCTACTGATGTAATATCATAAGAACCCAATTCGACGTCTGTATTTGTTGTGGCATTTACAAGAAGATATAAATCCTCTATTTCTGTTTCATTTCCACCGTCATGAACCAAAGATATTTTGGAAATATAATATTCTAATCTCGTTATTTTGAAGTTATCATCAAGGTTGTTTTTAGCCGCTTGATCCAGTGCAAAATCAGCATCTCCAAGCTTATGATTAATCTTCAAAAAAACATCATTTTGTGCATTTGAGGAATACGACAAAGCACTAAGTAGAGTGAATAGAAATAGAATTTTTTTCATCTTAAGTATTTTAAAGTTACTGAGCGTTCATAAAGATTTATAATCTTTTCAAAACAAGATATTTGTTATGAAATTTAAATATACTCTATTTTTAGTACAATAGATATTTAATACATTAAGGTATTAATAGAAAAAATTC
>CAZMKA010000154.1:6472-8353 GCA_964566605.1 uncultured Saprospiraceae bacterium
AAAAAATTCCATTCCTACAAACCACTCAACTTAAACACCACCCTTCTATTCGGTGGATAATACTCCCCTTCTATTGGTTCTTTTAACGGACGACTACCTCCATATCCTACAGTAATTATTCGCATCGAAGAGATTCCTTTTTTAACTAAGTAACTGGCAATTTTCTTTGCTCTATTTTCTGATAATTCTTGATTTTTAACTTTATCCCCAACCACATCTGTATGTCCTTCAATGGTTACAGTAACACTAGGATTATCTATCATGAATTGCGCAAAGGTATTTAACTCTCCGAAAGAAGTTTCTAGAACTTCGGCTTTTGCACGAGCAAATTGAACATCTTTTGGAATATATTTTTGTGCTTTTTCTATTGTCATAACTTCCTTTTGCGCAATTCTTGGTTTCGGTTCTTCTAAAACTGGTGATGGCTTTTTTTCTTGTGTTTTTGGTTTTGGTTCTGATTTAATTACGACGGGCTTTTTATCTATTGGTGATTCTTGTTTTTTTGGTGTTTCAATTGCAATAATTTCCCCTTCAGGTATTAAAAAATTCTGCATTGGTATGGGTTTGAAATCATAATCAACACCGAAAAAATATTCGCCCCAAGATTGATCTTCATAAGCTTTTTCTATATCCCACAATAGCTGAATCTCCGCTTCATTCAAGGCATTAAAATATTCCACTTTGATGTCGTATTGCTTAAATCCCTCTAATATTTTTCTCCCTTCAAAAACGCCAAAATCATTTAAATCCCATTGATTTATTATTAATTCATCATCTATCCATACCCGAATACCATCATCAACAATTGCAGAAAATACATATGTTGCTGTTTTCCCTGCTACTATTTTTCCTGTCCATCTTATAGAACAAAAGTGTGGATCAAGACCTTCGACTGGTGGCGTATTATCCCATTCATCTTGAATATTATTAACTTGTTTTTCAGAAACTAATTTTTCAAAATTTGTCCCATTGTAATATTCTGCTGATAAACCATGTTGACTAAAACAAGTAGAGGAATGGACAACAAAAAATAAAATAACAAAAATCTTAAAATGGAACTTTTCCATAACTGAAACTATTAGAAATAACAAGTTAAACAAAAATTAATTAAACCCAAAATCGTTTAGATTGGTAAAACACGTAAATCAAAAAAGCTAGCTGTGTTTCACACACTCATCTCGAATATTAAAACAATTAAATAACTAACTTAAAATCTATAATCAAACCTTTGCTCTTTTCTTTTCATATAACGATCATCAAGATCCATGAAACTTTCTCTTTCCCATTCTCTTTCTTCCTCTTCCATCCACTCCAATTCATCAAAAATAGGATCATTAAAATCTTCAACCATTCTAGCTAATCGAAAGACATCAATTAACCACCAAATACCGAATCCCCCGAATGTAATCCAAAAAATGATTTGAGTTCCCCATTTATTTAAGTAGGCATAATGTGCGCCAGCAAAAAATAATAAAACATAAGCGATTCCAACATTTCTTATTCTTGATTCTAATCTGAATTTGTTCATTATAATAGTTTCTTGTACTTAATGAACCCTAAAAAACCACTAATAATTTCAAGCTTTTTTATAATCGATTGATTATTCGGCGAATACAATGTATTTATAGACTAATGGCAATTTAAAATTGATTGATGAAATATGTTTTTATTCATTGGCATACCGCTGTGCAAGGTGTCGACGAAAGGAGACATCACGAAGTGACGAGCCGAATGGCGAGCCTGTAACATAGGGACCCGAAGGGGAAGCCCCAAATTAAATTCCACAAATTTCAATAGAACAATATTTCCAAAATAGTTTTTGGTTTAGGGCGCTCGAGCGCTCCATTCCGGGTTTCGCTATTCCTTTAGTATTGTAAATAA
>CAZMKA010000155.1:0-8256 GCA_964566605.1 uncultured Saprospiraceae bacterium
CTTGCGAATAAGGCAATTGATGATGCACCAAATGAGAATCCTGTAAGTACAGTTATTACTCTAGTTACTTCATCGCCACTAGCAGTACCATACATTTGTGTATATAGCATAAATAGAACACCAAGCCCTAAAACTCCTAGTCCTACAACACCCATTCCCATTACTGCTCCACCAGCAAAAGCAACTTCTAGTGCTTTTCCTAATCCAGTTCTTGCTGCATTTGTTGTTCTAACATTCGCTTTTGTTGCAACTCTCATACCAATAAATCCTGCTAATGCCGAACAAATTGCTCCTAGTACAAATGATAATCCTACCAATGGTGAAGATGCTTCATTCATTCCACTAAAAACCATAAGTACGGTAACAGCAACTACAAAAATTGCAAGTACCTTATATTCAGCTTTCAAGAATGACATTGCTCCATCTGCTATGTTCTTCGCAATTCTTCCCATCTTTTCTGTTCCTACCTCTTGTTTGTTGACCCAAGCAGATTTCCAGAAAGTATACAACAATGCCAACACACCAAAGACCGGTACTATATAAATCAGCGTTTCTTTCATTTTGTTAATTTGATTTTTAAGTAAGTTAAATTTTTAATTTCGAGCAAAATTACAATAATTATTATTTCAAACAAGCACTTATTTATTTTACCATATGTATATATGTACTGACTTCCAATACAGTGAACAAAATAACATCAAAATAATGTAATATTGCACTAACTAATCCTACAATTTAAGATGCACTTAAAGCTATATTTTTTGTTCACTTTCTTCGCTTTTATGTGGAGCTGCACACCCACTAAAGAAATTGTTTTTGATAGCTCTACTATGGAAGAAACTCTGCTCGACACACTCACCGTAAGAGCAAGCAAACCTAAGTCTATAGAGACTTTTGCTCAAAAAACATATAATGAAGAAGCTGCAAAAACTATTGACATTATTCACATGGATCTACTTATAGAACCTGACTGGAGTGACGAAACGATTGCTTCTTCAGCTACTATTCAACTAAAACCGTATTTCTACCCTATTGAAGAAGTTCAGCTTGATGCAGTAAGAATGAAAATCAATAAAGTATTATTGAATAATAAGTCGTGTGATTTTGAATACGATGATAAATCTTTGGTCATCAAGCTTGACAGATCATATACAAGAAATGAAACTCTTACATTTATAATAGATTATATCGCTCGTCCCTCACTTGGTTATATTCCAGGATATTCTAGTAGTGATCAAGGATTTTACTTTCGCGAGCCTACAATCGATGAGCCGATGAAACCATACCAGGTATGGACTCAAGGTGAAACGGAATATAATTCCAGCTGGTTTCCTACACGTGATAAACCAAATGAAAGATTTACACATAACATCCAAATCATCGTTGCTGATTCATTAAAAACACTGTCCAATGGACTTTTAGTGAAATCGGAAAAACTAGACAATAATAGAAGAAAGGACTATTGGGTAATGGATAAAGAACATGCTCCATATTTAACAATGGTTGCAGCAGGAGATTACTCTATTGTGGAGGATTCATGGAAAAATATTCCTTTACAATATTATGTATATCCAGCGTATGAGGCTTACGCCCAAAATATTTTTAATCATACCCCTGAGATGTTGACTTTCTTCTCAACCATAACCGGTGTTTCTTACCCTTGGCAAAAGTACTCTCAAATCATTGTAGAGGATTTTGTTGCTGGAGCGATGGAAAATACAACAGCTGTAACTTTCGGTGAATTTGTCCAAAAGACTGAAGAAGAATTAATCGACAATCATAATGATGACATTGTAGCGCACGAATTATTTCACCATTGGTTTGGTGATTATGTGACATGTGAATCTTGGTCGAACTTAACATTGAATGAAGGATTTGCTAATTATAGTGAATATCTGTGGACTGAACATAAATATGGAAAAGAAGCAGCTCACAATAAACGAATGTCGGAGTGGGCGAGTTATATCCGCCAAACTCGTCAAAGAGGTGTTCACCCACTAATTCATTACGCTTATTCCAACAAGGAATTGATGTTTGATGCACATAGCTATAACAAGGGAGGATTGACGCTTCATTATCTACGCCACATTATAGGTGATCAAGCTTTCTTCGAAGGCATGAATCAATATTTAGTAGATAATGCTGGGACAACTGTGGAGATTGATGAATTGAGAATAGCTTACGAAAAGGTTACAGGACTAGACTTGAAACCGTTTTTTGACCAATGGTTTTTAGATGCAGGACATCCTGACTTTGAGATTATTTATTCGTATGGTTTGGATACATTAGACATAACAGTAAAGCAAATCCAGGATCCCAAAACTCATAGGCCAGTTTTCAATATGCCTTTGGAATGGGAAATTCACATGAAAGATGGAAGTGTGCGCTCAGAGAAAGCATTCATTAATAAAAGGAGGCAAAACTTTTCGGTTTTGGGTTTAAACCCAAAAGAGATTGAATGGATAAACTTCGATCCATCGCATGTATTTATAGGCGAATACTTGGAAAATAGAGATTCAAGTCAATACATTTCAGAGTATATCGATGGAGATCAATACGATAAAAGAGAGGCGCTTGATATTCTTGGAAGTATACAAGTTCCAAGTGATTTTTATAGGGATATTTTAGCAAGTGAGACGAATTATCTTAATAAGTTAATTGCTACTTTTCGTTATAAATTTAAGCAAGAAGACAAAGAGCTACTTAAGGCTTTATTGGCAAACACACAACATGTTTCTCTGACGAACGAATTACTTAAAACATATCAACGACAACCTGAATTAGTTGATATTCCTACCTTAAACAATCTGATGGATTCCGAAAAATCAATGGCTGTTATTAATCGAACAATGTTTCTTTTGTATCAACATTCTAAGTCTGATTTCGAGAAATATTATGTAGTTTACAAGAAAAAAAATATTCCATCATTTACCTTAGCTATGCATCAAGCATTTTTACTTGACGGAAACACCGATTACATAAATGATATATGGAATGCATCGAAAAACTTTGAAAAGAGAGATTTCAGAGAAGTTGTTTCTGATATTATGGATTATTTAAAATCAGGTGATGAAATGAAAATGGAAAAGGTATTTAGCACGATGGCACCAAGTCTTGTTAATAAGGATATGGAGAATTGGCGAATTTATCTTATCAAAGAAAGTTACCACAGGATTTATAGAAATATGATGGACGAAGGAGTACAAAAACAAATGGACGTACTGGAGAAAAAATATAAGCTTGAGACTATTTTGGATTAAGTTTGTCTGTAGTTTATGAACTTGATATATAATCTTGATTGGAAGATTTGAGATTTGGTTTTATCGAATCATCATTCTATACCCTTTCAACAACCATGAGTTTTCGGCAGAAATAAACTTGTCAAGCATGCCATCAGCTTTTTTTGCAAAAACAGTTAATTCGGAAATCGTAGCGTCAAAATTTTTACTTTCTTCAGGATGATTAGCAGAATCTGACGTGGGTATATTTTGCAATTTACCAAGAATTTCTAATAGCGGAACAAGTTCATTTTCCTTACGTTTTTTTACAATATTAGTGAAAGCCTTCCACATATCTTTTTCAGCAATAAAAAATTCTTTTCGTTCACCTTCTATTGATACACCATTAATCAATCCCCACTGGATAAGACATTTAAGATTCTGATTAACATTACCGATTGAAATATTAAGAAGCTCCTTTATTTTGGAAGCACAAAGCGGTTCACTAGCAACAAGCAGCAATGCATGCATGTGAGCCATTGTTTTACTGATGCCCCATTTAGGACCAAGCACACCCCATGCTTCTATAAATTCTTTTTTCTTTTCTTCTACAGTCATTACAAAATATTAACGAGAAAAAAACGTAGAATTAACGAAGTTGTTTAATGAGAGCAAGAAAATATTTAAAAAATTTTGAAAACAGAGACACATCCATAAATGTGTTTAGAGTGATCTCAACTGTATTATATTTTACTGAATGTTTTAAAAATCATCCATATCTATATCGTCGAATAAATCTTCGTCGATATCATCTTCGTCGTAGGATTTCTTGATTTTATTGTAGACCTCACATTCAATTTCAACGTCCATTTCTTCAGGAATCTCAAATTTTGCTGTAGTGTCAAATCTTGTTGATGGATCATTCTCCAAACGTTTAATAAATTCCAAAAACGCAGGTCGCGCCATTACGCCTCCTTGACCATTTGCCAGCGAGCGGAATCTTATCCATGGATCTTCTCCACCAACCCAGGTTCCTACAACTAGATTCGGTGTAATTCCCATGAACCATCCATCTACATAATCATTCGTAGTTCCTGTTTTACCTCCTACTTCTACACTTAATTGTGGCGCAATAAACTCTGCTGCTTTTTTCAACATACTTACCATCACGTAATTGTAATCTTCAGGCAAAGCTTTTGATTGTTCTGGAACAGATTGATAAATCACTTGTCCATCTTTGTCCTCTATTCTAGTTACAAAAACAGGTTTATTATATAATCCTTTGTTCGCAAAACTCGCATAAGCTGAAGTCATATCATACAATGACAATTCAGGTGTCCCCAATGCAATTGACGGATACGGCGGAATTTTTTCTTTGGGTATACCCATATTCGCAGCTAAATTACGAACAGGTTCTACATTCCCTAGTTCTTTCATGAGATATACCGAAACACTATTTTTAGATTTCTTTAATCCTTGGTATAAGGACATTGGTTGTCCTGAAAACTTATTGTCGGAATTCGCAGGTTCCCATTTTTTGGTCAAGCCAAAATTCGGATCATTTGCTGGAATGCTGTATTGTATATCGTCAACTTCCCAACACGGAGAAATTCCATTCATGAAAATTGCTGTAGAATAAACAAATGGTTTAAATGTAGAACCTACCTGACGATTACTATTAATGTGATCGTATTGAAATACGTCATGATTTATTCCACCTACCCATGCTTTTACATGACCAGTCGATGGTTCTATTGCTAACATTCCACTCTGCATGTGCTGTCTGTGCCACTTAATACTATCAAGTGGTGTCATCGTTTTCGTGATAAGATCATCGGTCTTATAATCGTAGACTTTCATTTTCTTTTTTGTAGAAAATGCATTTCGCACATGCTTATCCATCTTTTTCCATTGGCTTTTCAACTCATCGTAATGAGGTGATTCCAATACACCTAGATAAGCATTTAATTGGGCCTTTGTTATGTACTTCCGTGAAAGCAAACTATTCAGATATGTATTATCTTTTTCTTGCTTCAAGATACGGTAGACATCTGCATCTCGAAATCTTGCATCATCAACTTCCGCTGATATTTTAGCAAAGACTTTCGACATATACTTATCCTTTATAGATTGATATAATTTTGTTTGACGAATCAAATTATTCAAGGATTCTTTGCGAATTTTCTTTTGTTCATCATTCGCTTTATAAGTCCAAGGATCTTTCCCTTCCCACACTCTATTATATCTTGCTTGAACTGCTTTTATGTTAGCAGAAACAGCTTGTTCTGCGTGATTCTGGTAGCTACTTTCTATCGTTGTATAAACTTTCAGCCCATCCGTATAAATATTATACAACGAACCATCCGGTTTACGATATTCCTCTTGTTTTAAAATATTCTTTATCCACTTCGTCAACTCACTCCTGAAATATGGAGCTAATCCTTTACTATCTTCTTGTCTAGAAAACTTGGTCATGTCAAGTGATTTCTGACGTAATTCGTGATATTCTTCTTCACTGATAAAATCACTTCGAACCATCTGTTTCAATACAACTTCACGTCTCACCTTCGAGCTTTCAGGATAATTTATAGGGTTATAATAATAAGGATTTTTCAACATACCCACAAGAACTGCGGCTTCCTCAACTTGTAAGCGCGATTGGTTCTTCCCAAAATATGTTTGTGATGCAGCTCCTATTCCGTCGGAATCATTTAAGTAATCAAATTTATTGAGATACATGGCGATGATTTCTTCCTTCGTATAACGTTTTTCAATACGAATAGCGATGATCCATTCTTTGAATTTTTGAAGGACACGTGGAAGGAAACTGGATGCACGTTCGTGAAATAAAAGTTTTGCTAATTGTTGTGTAATCGTCGAAGCTCCACCTTTTTTTCCTCCATACACTACTGCTCTCATAGTTCCTTTGTAATCAATTCCATTATGCGAGAAAAAACGCTCGTCCTCAGTAGCCACAAGTGCATTTACAAGATGTGGATTTAATTCATCGGAATCTACCCAATCTCTATTTTTTCTAAAATATCTACCTAGTTCTTTATTGTCGGAAGTATAGATTTTTGTTGCGTATTCGAATGTCGGATTTTCAAGTTCAGTGGTTTCAGGTAAGTCCGAAAAACTTAAGGTAAAGAAGAAAATTACAGAAAACAATACGCCCCCTATAAGACACAACCACATGAAACGTATCAACTTCTTTACGAAAGGTGATGCCTTTTTTGTCGACTCTGATTTCTTACTTGAATTAGTGGATTTCTTCGAAGTACTTTTGGACATATATTAAATATTTTTATAATATGATAAACTACCTAATACTTCTTCTTCGGAAATTTCTGTTGCAGGAATTGCATTTCCTATACCATTAATTAACGCAGCGAAGATCTTTTTATTTTGATTTTTCTTGTCTTTTCTCATGTGTTCAAGAATAGCCTTTTCATCCTTTATAGCATCCGCACGATAGAAAATAGACGTAAGCACAGCATTTATCTTTTTCATAAGTTCTTCAGAGATCATATTTTTGGTGTAAGCAATATAATTTTCACACACCATTCCTATAAAAATTGCCTCTCCATGCAATAATGGCTTATCTAATTTCCAACTTGCAGTTTCGATTGCATGACCTACAGTATGTCCGTAATTCAATATCTTTCGCAATCCTTTTTCATAAGGATCTTCTTCAACCACTCGTTTTTTGACAAGGACAGATCGATACAATAAATCATTTATAAAATTTTTGGGCTCGAGCCCAAAATCTTTCACACTCAGTTCTTCGAATAAACTTTTGTCGGAAATGAGTCCATGTTTTACCATTTCAGCAAATCCACTTCGCAATTCTCCCTGTGGTAAAGTGCCCAACATATCCCTATCAATAATTACTAATTCAGGATTATTAAACACACCGATTATGTTTTTGACCATGTTGAAATCAACACCTAATTTCCCTCCTACGCTACTATCAACTTGTGAAAGTAAAGTTGTGGGAATCTGTATGAAATCAATTCCACGCATAAACGTAGATGCACAAAAACCACCCATATCACCTATCACTCCACCTCCAAGGTTAATCAACAACGCATGTCTATCAGCATTTGCATCAAGTAATTGACTAAATATTTCTTGGCACGTTTCTAGATTTTTGGAGTCTTCACCTGACGATATTTTTATAATGTGACTTTCGTAACGGGACAATACTTCTGTTAGTTTAGACAGACAATACTTAGCAGTATTTTCGTCAACCAAAACGAAAAGTTGAGTATATGATTTATCTTTTAAGAAATCAGCTAAAACATTTGGGCTTGACCCAAAAATGATGGAATAATCTTGACAATCCAGCTTTCTCATACTTCGTGTTTTAATAAAGAAAAAGCCTGTGCTTTAGAAGCAAAAAGAGGTTTGACTTGCTTCCATGTTTCGATAAACATTTCAGAATTTCTATACTTCTGCAACGATTCATTTTCATCCCATTTACTAAAGGTGTATAGCACCATATCATCTGCCTCATCCTCCATAAGATCAACAGAATGACAACCTTCAAATCCCTCAATAAAAGGCTGCTTCTTATAGAAAATATCTATAAAAGTTGCTTTGGAATCAGGGGTAAACTGCATGCGAACTATACGATGTAACATATGCGCTAATTATAAAAATCAATATGAATTGTCTCGTCTTTTTTAAGTGCTAATAGGCTACTTGCTTTTCCTAAATTAATAGCAATCTCAAGGAATCCTGAAGTATTGAACATACATAAAACTTCACCAATAGGAACGTCACTATATGAGTGAGAGATTCTACCGATGGGGCTTCCTGGGTTGTAGTAGATACTAAAATCTCGCCCTTTCCCCGTCTTGTTAAACAAGTCTTTCGTCACATTTACAATTACGTTTTCGTAATGATCAATGTGAATAATTGTTGCTCGAATACTATTCTCTGAAACTACAGGTTGAACTGTAAATCCTTTTGCTAAAGTCGTTCCATGTTGAGCAAATTCATCCATGGGAATTTTCTTTTCTATTGCTCTCGAAAA
>CAZMKA010000156.1:0-8217 GCA_964566605.1 uncultured Saprospiraceae bacterium
TCGACGAAGAGTATTGAAGGATAAAACTTAATTTTTCCGCCATTATAGAGTTCAATCTGTATTAAAAGAAGTAGAAACGAATGGAATCGTAGATATAAACTCTATTTACAAAAGCAAGAATGAGAACAATTGATAATCCTGCTACGAAAAAGATGAGACCATTACGTTCGTAAATTTTCTTCTTTTCTCTTCTACTTTTATATTTCTTACCTGTATATGACATCTTGCAAAATTATACTTTTTTAGTTTATTCCTATGATGGTTATCACATATCTTTTAATCGTTCCCAGTAATTCTGATCTTCTGTTTCTTCGATTAATTGTAAGTAATTGATGTAACGTAACTCACTTATTTCTCCATCTGTAATTGCCTGTTTTACCGCACATTTTGGCTCATCTCTATGTGTACAATCTGAGAACTTGCAATTCAATGAAAACTCGAAAAGTTCCTTGAAATTATGAACGATATCTTTCGGTGTATAATGATTGAATGACAAAGATTTCATTCCTGGTGTGTCAATGATATGCGTATCATTATCTAAATCATACATCTCAGCAAATGTAGTCGTGTGTTGCCCTTTCCCGGAAGAGTTAGACAACTCATCAGTCATAGCAATTTCGTTATTAAGCAACTGATTGATGATACTTGATTTCCCTACTCCCGATTGTCCACAAACCAATGTTATCTTTCCTTTCAAGTCTTCTTTTAACACATCAAAGTTTTCACCAGTTATTGCTGATAGTTGATAAGTGTTATATCCTATCCTAGAGTACATGTCATGAAGAAATCGAAACATATTATTTTCCTTTTCTTTATGCAAGTCCATCTTGTTAAATACGATGCTAACGGGAATATTATAAGGCTCGGTCATCATAAGAAATCTATCGATGAAACCTTGCTTAAGATTTGGTTGCGTAATGGTCATAATAAGAATAGCATGATCGATATTAGCCGCTAGTAAATGCAGGAAGTGTTTTTTTCTCGGCGATTGTCGAACTACATAGTTTTCACGCGGATCAATTTTCTTGATAAGTGCCTTATTCTCTTCTTCAATGATAAACTGCACGCGATCTCCTACAGCTACAGGATTAGTCAATTTTAAACCATTAAGTCTAAATTTTCCTATAATCCTTGCTTGAAAGATTTCACCTTTATCGTCTTTGATATGGTACCAACTACCAGTAGATTTTATGATGGTACCTTTATGCATGTATTAGTTTATCTATGTCCAATGCTAATTTTCTATCCTTTTCAGTTACAATATTTCCAGCATCGTGTGTACATAATTCGATATTGACTGTGTTATAAACATTAGACCACCAAGGATGGTGATTATGTTTCTCAGCGAGTATTGCAACCTTGGTCATAAATGCAAATGCGTCTATGAAATTTTCAAAAGTAAAGCTTCTTTTGAGTTTGTTATCTTCTTCTTTCCAGTGTTCAAGCATACTTTTTAGTTTTCTAACAATAGTATAGCGGAGAAGGTTATTTTGTGTTATTGGAACTCATTGCTCTTGCTGCGCCTATTGTTGTAAAGTCATAAACAGTTTTAATTCCACTTGCAATTATTGCACCGAGATCAGCAGCTTCTTTGTCTGTCCATTTTCCAAGGACATAATTTACTTGATCCCCTTTTCGGAAATTATTTCCTATTCCCATTTTCAGCCTAGGATATTGACTTGTGTTTAGTAACTCTTGGATACTTTTTAGTCCATTATGACCTGCATCTTTTCCTTTGGTCCGAAGTCGGATGGCTCCAAAATCTAGGTGTAAATCATCAACGATAATAAGAACATTTTCAACTTTTACCTTATGCTTAGTCATCCAATATCTTACAGCTTTACCTGATAAATTCATGTATGTTGTCGGCTTCACAAGAATTAGTGTTCGTCCTTTATTTTTTATTGTACATATATCAGCAAGGGTGTCGTTCTTAAAAGAAGCTTCTTTACTTTTAGCCATTTCATCCACAACATCAAATCCAATATTATGTCGGGTATTATCGTACTTCGACCCTATATTTCCTAAACCTACTATCAAATACTTCATGGGATCTTCTTTGTAATCTTCACTTTCTTTTTTACCAAATATATTTTCTAGAAACTTCCACATAGTTTACTTATCTGATAACCAGTTTTTAAAGTCGATTTGTTCCCCAGTTTCCATATTCTTTACTTTATAGTTGCCCGACTCTCGCTCACTTTCACCTATGATTATTACATAAGGCGCTGAAATATTATTCGCATATTTCATCATCTTTTTCATCTTAGCGGCTTCAGGATAAAGATCTGCTACTATTCCCTTTTGACGTAAGTCATTCAATAAACCATACGCATGTAAATGGCTCTCATCATCAAGTGCCATAATCAACAATTCCATATTGTTAGTCAACGCTTCCGGAAATAGTCCTAGTTCTTCCATAACGAGGTAAATCCTTGCTGCTCCAAAACTAACACCAACGCCGCTAACTCCTTTCAATCCGAATGATCCCGTTAGATTGTCATATCTACCTCCACCACCAATAGAGCCTATAGCAACACCATTAGCCTTTACTTCAAAAACACATCCAGTATAGTAACTAAGACCTCTCGCTAAAGTGATATCAAAGACTAATTCACACTTATCAAAAGTATGCATGTCAGCATAACTATGGAAAGTTTTTAACTCGCGAATTCCTTTTTTTCCAACTTCTGTGTGTCCTATTTTCGCTTCAAGCTCATCAAGCGTTTTTATATCAAGACAAGAAAGAACGAACTCAACAGAATTTTTCGAAAGACCTCTTTTTTCCATTTCAATCCCTACCTTTTCTTTTCCTATTTTGTCAAGTTTATCAATAGAAACCACCATGTCCATAAACTTGTCGCCAGCACCTGCCGCCTCCGCTAACCCTTCAAGGACTTTACGATTATTTACAAGAATTTTTGCCTCTACTCCGAGAGCCGATAATGCCTTGTCATAAATTTGAACCAATTCACCTTCATACATTAATGAATCAGAACCAACTACATCCACATCACATTGATAAAACTCTTGGTAACGACCTTTTTGGGGACGATCAGCTCGCCACACGGGTTGAATTTGATATCTTTTAAAAGGGAAAGAAATGTCGTTTTGGTTCATGACCACATATCGAGCAAAAGGCACCGTAAGATCATAACGCAAGCCACGCTTAGAAATCGAAGACAAAAGTTTTGCAGAGTTTTTCTCAGCTAAAGCTTCTTCGTTTGCTTTGGACAAAAAGTCTCCATTATTCAACACTTTAAACAATAACTTATCTCCTTCTTCACCGTATTTTCCCGTTAGAGTATCGAGATTTTCCATTGTCGGTGTTTCGATAGGTTGATAAGCATGCGCTTTGAAAACCTTTTCAATGGTAGCAAAGATATATTTTCGCTTTCGCAACTCTGTAGGGCCGAAATCCCTAACACCTTTTGGAACAGAAACTTTCATCTATAGAGCACTCTGAAATTGATTAAGAAATCGCACATCATTTTCAAATAACATACGTATATCACCGATATCATATTTCTGCATTGCCGATCTTTCAATCCCTATTCCAAACGCAAAACCCGAATATATTTCAGGATCAATTCCACAATTTTTTAAAACATTTGGGTCAACCATTCCACAGCCTAAAACTTCTAGCCATCCAGTTCCCTTCGTCAACTTTCTAGTTTTTTCTGTTTCTGTTCCCATCCACACATCCATTTCTGCACTTGGTTCAGTAAAAGGGAAGTAACTAGGACGCAAACGAATTTTAGTCTTTTCTCCGTACATCTCTTGTGCAAAATATAAAAGCGTCTGCTTCATATCAGCAAAAGAAACATCCTTATCAATGTAAAGACCTTCAATCTGATGAAATTGACAGTGAGAACGAGCCGAAACAGTTTCATTTCTATAAACTCTTCCTGGCGCAATAATTCGAATAGGAGGTTTACTAGAGGTCATTACTCTAGACTGAACGGAAGAAGTATGCGTTCGCAGTAAATCTTCCATACTGTTCGTAAGATAAAACGTGTCTTGCATGTCTCTTGCAGGATGATCTTCAGGCGTATTCATTGCCGTGAAATTATGCCAGTCATCTTCTATTTCTCTATCTTCACTTACCACAAACCCTATACGTTGGAAAACTTCCACGATATGATTCATCACGATTGAAACAGGGTGACGTGACCCCACGGTCTCAGGATAAGCCGGTCTAGTGTAATCTTCAGCAGTTGCATTTTGAGCTCGATTCGACTTTTTAATTTCAGAACTTTTTGCATCAAAAACACCTTGAGCGGTTGTCTTTAACTCGTTCATTAACATCCCGAAATCCTTTTTACGTGCAGGTTCTATGTCCTTCATGTGAGCAAAAAGACCTTTTAGAATATTCTTCGATCCAAGATACTTTATACGGAAATTTTCCAGTTGTTCAGCATCATTAGGATTCGAAGATTTTATCTCTTCAAGAATTGAATCTATTTTTGAAAATATACTATCTGACATTACTATTCGTTTTTAGCTTGGCAAAGATAGTACATTTACGCGGTAATGAACATTAAGAAACATATACGAAACAACCTTCTTATCTTTATGCTGTGCATTAGCATGGTTTGCCTGGTGTTTAGCAAGTATGGTTTATCGATGTCTCTTATTGCGATTCTTACTACTTTAATTTTTACAAAAGAGACGAATACGGGGGTTTCATTGGGTTTAAACCCAAAAGTTTTAAAACGACCTTCATTTCAAAACTTTTTTCCTTTTACAGGATTCTTTCTGTTTTTTCTATGGATTATTTTATCTGTATTATGGTCAGGTGGCGCATATGGGGAATGGTTTCATGATGTACAATCCAAATTAACCATTCTAGGAACAGTCGTTATTTTCTCGCTATTGCCGAAGTTTTCAAATAGAGACATTCTTACACTTCATCACATTTTCGGAGGAACAGTTTTGGTAGGATTGTTAATGGTTTTATGGATTTATATTCCAGGATATGAAGACATAACCCTTCGAATAGGAAGAGGTCGACCAATACCAACACCGATTGATCATGTTCGTTTTAGTTTAATGGTTGCGTATGCTAGTTTGTCTTTTACTGTCTTTTATTTGGAAAGAAAAAGGATGGGGTCGGGCCCCAAAGAAGGGTTTTTTATGATTGTTTTAAGCGTTGTGTTTTTTGCATTTTGCCATATGTTGGCAGTGCGGACGGGATTGACTTTATTGTATATGGGTTTATTCGGGTTAATCATCTTTTATATTTTCAAAATAAAGAAATATGTTTTGGGTGGAATGATCCTACTTGTTTTATCGATCTTGCCAGTAGTAGCATATTATACCGTGGAATCCTTCCGTAATAAAGTGTATTATACTCGATACGACATAAAACAAATGTTATCCAACGATGGCAAAAATAAAAGTGACGGCGATAGAATTCGTTCTATACAAGAGGGAATTGCTGTGTGGAAAGAGCATCCTATCCTAGGAGCAGGAGGAGGAGAATATAAGGCAGTTATGAGTTCATTTCATTATAAAACGAATCCCGACACTAAAAATTTGCTTCCACATAATCAATTCATACGAACGGGTATGGCATATGGCTGGATAGGATTGATCTTGTTGTTGTCGGGTTTTGGGATTATACTTGCGAGAAGGGAAACATGGACGAATTTCCCATTACTTTTAATTACGGGATTATTATTTGTTTCCTTGCTTGTAGAGTCGAATCTTGATAGGTATTATGCATTAGCGTTTTTTATGTTATTTTTAGGGATTAATAACAAGCTATTCAAGGAATAGATACGTCAACGCAGACAAAAAGGACTACTTTTTGCGCATCAATTAAAAAATGTGTTACGTTTGTATATAAAACACTATATAAATTATGAAATATTATTTTTCCTTTATCGCCATTCTACTATTCATTTCATGCAGAGAACCATTAAGCTTTTCAAGCTCTAATACATATAACATAGAAGAAGTTTTGACAGCTGTGAATTGTGAAGCAGATTGTGAAGAAATGGCAGATTGTGAAGGAATAAGAGCAAATATTATAGGAACAATTGATGAGGCAAATATTAATGCAGCAACAAATAATTTCTTCATGATAGATCGATTTGAATCACAAGTTGATTTAGAAATAAGAGTTGATACTATGATTACTGCAGAGGTATTCTCTTTAATTTCTGATAAAGGAGGATTTAATGCAAGAATCACAGGTCTTCTTCAAGGAGAAGATGGAACAGGATCTAATTGTGAAAGAGAGATTTATATGATTTTAGATGATTTGGCATCATTAGATATTATAGAATAATTTACTTAAAACTGTTACTTTTCTTACAAATTATCTATATTACCACATATCAACTAAAAGTTAAATCTTAATGACCGAAACGAATACTCCAGCACCCTTTGTATTTAAATTTGATCCTAAAAACTGGGAAACATATCCTATAGGATTACATAAAAAGAACATTGCTAAAGGTGAGCAAGCGCTAAAAAATACATTAGAGCGAGTAATGAAGCTTTTACCTGGTATTAAGAAATCTTCTAAGTTGCTAGTGCTTTCCAGAGGTAATACTCAATTTGCTGAATTCTTAGCATACGAATATATGTGTCATGTTGACATCATGTGCCATACTGAAGCACAAGCAAAAGCTGTTGAAAAGTATATCAAGACGAAAGATTTTGATGAGAAAAAAGTCGCCGTAAAACAATGTTCTTTCAACGAACTAATGCTAGATAGAGAACATTATGATATCGTATTTTCTCTTGCTGAATTATACAATGAAGATGATACATTACTTTTATTCAAAGAAATAGCTCGTTCGTTAGTTCCTGAAGGTAGATTTATAATGCTTGAGGTTTTCGATACATTTGAAGATGAAGTAGAACTTGATGGTTATGAAAACATAACTTCTATGGATAATATATTACGTAGAGGCCGTCGTGCAGATCTAGAACGTGTGTATGCAAAATTACTTCCTGAAAAAACAATCCAATATTATAAAGGACTAGTTGATAAATCTTCAGATAAGATAAAAGGCGACTCGCTTAAAAGATTAAAAAAATTGAATGATTACGCTTCAGGAAATGCAATTAACTGGGGAATCATTCAATTTCAAAAAAGGAATATATAATTTCTATTATTTATTAGTCTCTGTTGAGGAATAATACATTTTTCTAATTCCCGCTTTTCTTAATCCTAGTTTTATGTATCTTACATATTTCATAGGTACTCCTTTGTCCGCTTTTAATAACACTTCATATTCAGATTTATCTTTTCCGCTAGAATTAATAAATGAGACGAGCTCTTCTTCGATTTTATTATAAGAGATGATACGGTTATTTAATTGGACTTGATAATCATTGTTTTTATTTTTACCTATATATAAATAAGCATAGTCTTCTTCTTTGTCCAGCTTTTCGTTCTGTGCAACTTCAGGGATGGTATATTGAAGTTTAGCAGGATTTTTCTTTAATACAGTTACGACCATAAAAAAGAATAGAAGCATAAAAATAATGTCGGGTAAAGATGCGGTTGAAATCTCAGGCATCTTTCTTTTTCTCTTTCTAAATTTCATAGCTATATATTATATTTTTCTACTTCGGATATACGAAGTGGATATTTCTTTTTAATGTTTTCGAATTCCTCTCTAGATAAAGTGGTAAGTTCTTTATTAAATAGTTTTTGAGATTCATTTTCCCATATTTCAATATATGCTTGTTTTAATTCTGCATAGACTTGAACATAGGTTTCGAATGCAGTATTTTCGTCGGAATTAATGGATACAATTAAAGATGAAGATTTTTCAGAGCTTTTATAAATGAATTGTTTTGTTGCTGTTTTTAATTGGGAAATATCCATTTCAACTTTATCTACTAATAATTCATTTTCTTTATTAATCCATATAGAAAATAAATTAGATGTTATGGTAAGACCTGTTTCTTCAGTATAAGGTGGAAGTATAATAGGAATACCTTTTTCATTCATTATTTCTGTACTAACTAGAAAAAATATAAGTAGTAAAAAGGCAATATCAGCCATAGACCCTGCATTGACAGAAGGGTTCATTCTTCGTGAACTTCTCATAAGTATGAATTTTCTCTGTGATAAATAATACAGATTACACTTTATAATTGCGGTTAAAATTCAGTAATTATCTAAAGAGAGTCCAGGAGAAAATCGGATACATGGCCTTAGCCCTGTTGAGTATTTTCGACGAAGAGTATCAA
>CAZMKA010000157.1:0-6656 GCA_964566605.1 uncultured Saprospiraceae bacterium
ATCCGACAAATTAGAGTAGAAATGGTATTCAATACTCTTCGTCGAAAATGCTCAAAAGGGCTAAGGCTGCCTGTCCATCGGCTTTCGCCGTTCCTACTTCGACGCTGCTCAGCACATCGCTCACTTGAAGTATTTCGTACTTCATCAGCCTTAAAGGCTGAATCGTTTGGTCATACTTTTCTCCTCGATTATCTTTGGATAATTACTGAATTGTAACCGCAATTATAAAGGCAATCTGTATAATATCAATTCTATTTTAAGGTTTCACTTTAGTTTCAAGGATGATTAAATTAGGTGCAAGGCAGAAAAAGCAAGAACCTTATCTATCGTTAGTATTTCCAACGAAGTAGTCCCTTTTATAAACTTGAAATATGTGAAATTATAAAGCAAAAAATGTATAACTTATCAGTATAAATTCCAAGGATATAATGTTCCCGTAATAAGTACTTTGGGCTTAAAGCCCAAAAAAAATGAAACCTAATAAGTGAAAAAGGAGCTGATTTATTTTCTATGAACTACTCGGCTCTTGAAGATCTTCGTCTGTCGATAATAAAAAATCCAAGTAATATAAAGAATCCTGTAAGTAAACAAATTATCGTTACCAAAGTCAATGGATTTCCAAAATAACCACTAGGAGAAACTAGTTGTTCTGATAAAATCTGCATTTCTTCAGGTAATGCAACTGATCCTCCTGAATGATTGATTATTTCGCCTGTATCTTTATTTAGATAAGTATCAATATTTCTCCATGGCCATATTTTCCGTAATGAACCCAACATGAATCCCGTCAATAAGCCCAAAGTTAAATCTTTATAATTCTTGAATGCATAAGACATAACTCTTGCAAAGCTTATAAGTCCTACTGCACATCCTAAAACAAAACTCAATAACAAGACAACACTGCTTAACTCTTGCTCTCTAATAACTACTTCAGCTGCATTCCTTACAACAGTATACATTCCTAAAAGTAATAAAATAAAACTTCCACTTACACCTGGTAATATTAGTGCTGATATCGCTATACAACCACATAAAAATACCCAAAGCAAATTTCCACTGCCTTCTGTTGGAGATAGATAGGTTATTCCTAGGGCTATTCCGAATCCAAGCAATAAAATAAGTATTGTTTTGAAATCCCATTTTTTAATTTGATTCCCTATATATAGAGCAGATGCAATGATAAGCCCGAAAAAGAATCCCCATACTGGTGCAGGATAATTCTCCAATAAATGCCCTATTCCAAGAACACCAACTCCTATCCCTACAAACATTCCTATTGCTAAACTAAGCAAAAAGAAGCCGTCTATCTTTTTGAAAAAATCTACTAGTTTAAAGCTAAAGAGTAATTTGATTGCTTCAATATCAAAACCTTTTATTGCATTTATCAATCGTTCATAAATTCCTGTAATAAATGCAATTGTACCACCTGAAACACCAGGAATAACTTCAGCTATTCCCATACAAGCTCCTTTGAGCATATTATAAATGGTACTCGTATTTTTACCTGACATATTCTTAATGATGTACTTCGTTTTGAAAATTCAACTCAATATTCATAGTATCTACTTCAATAGAGTAAGGATCAATATCAGTTAACTTTGGTTGTCCTGCATCGATCCATGCAGAATACCATATATTTCCTAAAGCAGAGATTGATTTCAACATTTGCCTTTCTACCATACCATCTAGTGCATCATGATAAGCTTCAGCAAATTCTTTGCATTCTACACGAACCGTTCGTTCCAATCGCTGTTCATAACAATTTTGTAAATCGGAAGGATACGTTTTTCGCAATCTACTTTCTATCAAAAGCACGCTATCTAGATATGTATGTGTATCTAAAATTATATTCCATGAATACTTATTGATGTCAGAAATATAATATGCTTGGCCTACCATAAAGTCGTATTCTTCCATAGCAAATAATTCAGGCAATCTACTTTCCCAAAAAGCATGAATACCAACTTGGTCAGTCAATTGACCATTATAATTAATCGTTGTATGAAGTGGAACATGAGCATCACCAACATAGTGACCTAAATCAGCAGCATGTCTTAGAATACCTTTTACGTTTTTATTATCGTATGCATTAACTAATCTATTATACGTGTATTCAAGATTATAAGGCAAGATTCCATAATCTGTTAAAGAGTCGTGAACAATTGCTTTTACACAATTCGTCACTTCTTGAAAAGCAGCTTTTATATCTTCACAAGTATATTCCCAGTCATCACTGAAGTAATCCCTTACAATCTTATTGTAAAAGATAGAATCCATAACATCATTCCCATCTACCCTACACTCTTTTAATAAAATGGTATCTCCTCTTTCATTCTCGTATTTAACAACCATCATTTTATTGAAGGCAGGCGCCCACTTTCTAGGTAAAATATCAAATGGAGCTTCTCCCCAGTAATCTATATCAATATAATGTCTGCCTGCTTCTTTTTTGAGAGCATATCTTCTCATATCAGGATCGACAGCATGTTCTCTAATATATTCTATGTGCGGTTTGTAAAATGCGAACAAACGTTGCGGAAGTGTATAACATGCATATTCATTTATTGTCCTATGTCCAAAAAATCCCCAGTCAGGCGAAAATGAAAATACACATAATAAAATTGCTACAAAAAGCAGAATTCTTTTCATAGCTTAAATGTACAATTACTTAAAAAAATAGTCGTAAGCCCAAAGGTATTTTTTCGCTAAAACATGTTGAGTTAGCATAAAATTCTCTCCATCATTGACATTTACATAATATCTCTCAACAAATCTACTCACATTATCAGGCCCATAAGCTTCGCCTTCTAGTTCCTTTACTTCATTGAAGTTGTACAAATCTAGCTTTGTAGTATCTGATTTTTGATTGACAATTCTCATTTTCAAGAAAGGTATCATGTTATTTACGATAGAATCTCTTTGATAATGATCATTCTGATAAGCTTCAGTAAAAAAGCCTTTATAATAACCTTCTAGATAATCTTCAGTTAATCTTTGATTTTGTTCTTTATTTATTACAGGTGTAAAATTAAAGATGGGTTTAGCTTTGAATTCACCTTCTTCTTTTACCAACTGGAAAGAACTGTTTTTACTTCTTGGGTATTCTAATGAAATGTAGCTTATGTCTTTATTAGGATAACGAAACATTGCTCGATCAAGCCAATCGGTATCTTTTTTAAGAAATCGACCTCTTGTAGAACCCTCCATCCCAGGAATATTCATAAGATAAGGTTGTGAGTAACCTTCCATAAGATAATAAGTTCCCCTTTCACCTTGAGGTACACCTCCCACATAGTACGATCTTAAAACGTCATCTCTTTCACCATATACTCTTACTAGAATCCCTATTCTACCAATCGTTTTCATTATATTCTCAGTAGCTTTTTTAGGAGGAATACTTTCCATTTTCACATTACTCAATGCTTCTTTTAATAGAAACACTTGATTGTCAAACATCCTTTTTCCATTAATAAACCATATGTCTCCATCTCTAGTTATCGTATTTAGCTTACCATCTTTGGAAGTTATAGTGACTTTTGCGATTTCTTCATGCGGAATGGAAAAATTTCGTTCTTTTTGAATCGCTTCTATCTTGTCGTCGACATCATTATTTTCCAGATAAAAATAAATCCCAAGAGCTAGCAATAACAAACTTAAAAGTAAAAGTGTCTTTTTCATTATCTTTTATTTAGCGTATTTCCTCCTTCTAAAGAAATAAAAAACTACTCCGAAAACGGCAAGTACTGCCATAGGAAATACAATATTAAGACTTTGCCAGTAAAATTTATTTTCTGTTGTCTGAACTTCATCAAGAAGTCGCAGTTTATACTCTTTAGCTCTTGAAGATAAAATACCATTTTCATCAAGCATATATTCTATTGAATTAAGTATTAACTCTTTATTTCCTTTGTAAATCTTACGTTCCCATTTATTAAAACCAATAGGGTTAATGCTTCCATTATTTACGTTAACTTGATTTTTGATAAATTCAGCATCGGAAATAACTAGCATTTTAGTTTCTGGACTTTCGTCCAAAAAGGAAGTCCCTACTCGTTTCAGAGCATCATTTTGCGCAGCTGTTAATCTATTCTTAAAGGCACTTTCAAACTTACCTTCCAAAAGCAATGCAACTGGCTGATTTCCCTTATTAAACTTACTTACCTGTGGTTTTACTCCAAGCATTCTAAAATTCAATTCTAATGGAGCTAACTGATATCTACTGTATTGACTAGAACTTAATAAAAATTCTTTTTTGATTCCAGGTTTAGTAATTACTGTATCAATTGTTGAAGGAAAGAACATGTTTACCCTGTCAATATTCTTAACAATGGGATGCTCTGAAGTACTTTGTATTAAAGGATGGTAGTAGTATTTATACATACTCATCTGAGGCTTCCCTCCTGCGGAACCAACTACTTGTGGAATACTAGTACTTTCAAGATCGAGAATCGTATTATTCAATACTTTAAACCCATATTTAAAAAATAAGCCATCAAGTCCAGTATCTAATATTGGAGGAATATAGTCATTACTAAAAGCTATACTATCGAGACGAACATCCATTGTCTCTACTAACCATATAACTTTACCACCATTCATGATATATTGATCAAGCATGAATAGGTTTCTATTACTTATTGTTTCTTTTGGAGCAGCAACAATCAATAAGTCAATTACTGTACTCATTGAATATACACTATCCAAATTCACTCGTATAGGATTATAATACTTTTTTAATTCGTTTTGTAATGCACCAATCTGAATCGATGGATATTCGCCATTCCCTTCAGTAAATGCAATGATAGGCCTTTCCTGTAATTGAAGTTTTTGGATTGCGTTTGCGAATTTATATTCGAGAAGTCCTTCTGCTATATGTAATGTTTGATCATCGTAGTTAACGACTCCTTCTATATCTAGTAAATTCACAACTACCTCTTTATTGAAGTACTTGAAAACTGCATAAGGAAACATAGGTTTCATGATATTCTCTTCCCCATCAAAATAGTTTATAGTAGTAGGATACAGGCGTTTATCTACTAAGTTTTTCTCCATCAACTTGTTTTCGTCAGGAGTTCCACCAATAGGATCGGTAAATTCATAGCTAATAGAACTTGATTCGCCTTGAAACTCTTTTAAAACCTGTTCTACTCTATCTTTGAATCTTTTGATACTTGCTGGAAAAGTACCGTCAAGATACACGGAAACAAAGTAATTATCGTCAAGTTCACTAAGTAATTCTTGCGTAGGTTCTGTGAGCGTGTATCTCTTATCCTCTGTTAAATCAATGTAGGTATAGACTCGTTGTGCAATGATATTAACCACAAAAAGAACGGCTAATAATATCCCTAGCTGTATATAATTTTGAGCATTCTTCATTACGATCTATTTATTTTTAAAACACTCAAGCTTGCAAATAAGAAAAACACAATCAAACTCAGAAAGTAAATGACATTTCTTGTATCAATTACTCCTCTAGAAATCGACTCAAAATGATAGGCAATTCCCATCTTTTCTATCGCATCATCTAATCCTCCTACAAAAACGGGTAGTCTACTGATGTAATAAAAAACCCAATAGATAAAAAAGCACAAAAATGTACCTAGCACGAATGCCACAATCTGATTGTTAGTGATTGTCGATGAAAACATCCCTATCGAAACAAAAACAGCTACTAAAAAGACCAAGCCTATATATGAACCAATTGTTCCACCGATATCTAGATTCCCTTTGGGGGAACCCAACATATAAACTGAATACACATAAATTAATGTTGGTATTAAAGCAATAATTACAAGTGTAAAAGCGGCTAAATATTTAGCAAAAATAATTTGAAAATCTGTGATTGGCTTTGTTTGTAGAAACTCTATTGTTCCACTTTGTTTTTCTTCAGAAAAGGAACGCATGGTAATCGCTGGTATCAAAAAAGTGAATACTACAGGGGTAATCAAAAACAATTGATTTAAACCAGCAAAATTATAATTCAATATACTCGTATCATTAAACACCCATACAAATAAGCCCAGCACCAAAAGGAAAATCCCCAATGTAATGTAGGCTATCAGCGAGCTAAAATATGAAACGAGTTCTTTCTTGTATATACTAAACATTTTTTCCTTGTTGTGTAAGTTCTGTAAATACGTTTTCTATAGAAAGCTTTATTGCATTCATTTCAATAATAACGACTTTTTGGGCAACAGCCCAATGAAACAATTCTTTTCTTATATCTTTAGTTGCTATTATCGTGTATTCGTTCCCTTTATTGACAAAGCTCTTAAATCCGTCAATTGTTTTAAGTTTATCATGCGGGATTGCGCTATCAAAAACCACAGCAATTTGTTGCTCTGAATTAACTCGGGCTTGAAGTGTTTCTATAGGATCATCAGCAACTAGATTACCTCTATCAATAATCAATACACGGTCACATAAAGCACTAACTTCCTGCATAATATGTGTAGAAAAAATCACTGTCTTTTCTTTACCAAGCTCTAGAATCAAAGATCGAATATCTCTTAATTGATTGGGATCCAAACCCGAAGTAGGTTCATCAAGAATTAGTACTTCAGGGTCATGCATCATTGCCTGAGCTAGACCTACTCTTTGTCTATAACCTTTGGACAGTGCACCAATTAACTTATGTTGTTCAATACCAAGACCAG
>CAZMKA010000157.1:6666-8195 GCA_964566605.1 uncultured Saprospiraceae bacterium
TCTATCAATTCCGAAATTCGATTCTTCGCATTCGAAACCTTATGAATTCCTGCAACAAATGAAAGATATTCTTTCACATACATATCCTTATATAATGGATTATGTTCCGGTAAATAACCAACTGATTTTCTAACATCAAGCGGACTTTTCATAATGTCATAACCGTCTACAGTTGCTGAACCAGAAGTCGGTTCTGTGTAACAAGTTAACATTTTCATTGTAGTAGATTTCCCTGCACCATTGGGTCCTAAGAAACCTATAATATGCCCTTTTTCAACTGTAAAATTCAGATTATTTACAGCAATTTGTTCACCAAACTTTTTAGTAAGTCCTTGTAAGTTAACTGACATTTTTAATTACTGTTTCTTTCCATTTATCTAATTGCTCTTTCAACGTATCAAGGTTCCAAGCATTTTTTATATCAAAATCACCGATCTTTTCTCTCCTTAAGCTTTTAAGGTATCCTCCACTTCCTAAAGCAGCTCCAAAATCAAAAGCCAATGAACGTACATATGTACCTTTAGAGCAGTCTAAGATAAAGTGAAAGTCATTCCCTTCCCTTTTCGTGATTTTAAAATCATGTAAAGTTACTTTTCTAGATTTAATTTCAACGTCTTGACCGCGCCTAGCCTTTTTATACAACCTTTCACCATCTACTTTTATTGCACTGTAAATAGGAGGTTTTTGATCAATTTCTCCTTGAAAAGTCTTTAGGACATCAGCGACTAACTCATCAGTTATGTGATCAGTGGGAAACGTCTCATTAATTTCAGTCTCCATATCATAAGATGGGCGGGTTCCACCTACAGTAATTATACCTGAATAACGTTTTTCTTGAGCTTGGAAACCATCAATCTTTTTCGTGTATTTTCCAGCACATATGATTAATAGTCCTGTTGCAAGCGGGTCTAGAGTTCCTGCATGACCTACTTTTATACGTTTGACTTGCTCTATCCTACTCAATCTATTCCTTAATGTGCTGACAACATCAAACGAAGTCCATTCCATTGGCTTATCAACCAAAATGACAACACCTTCTTTAAACAATGGTCTTTCGTCTCCTTCATGCAAAAACACTAAGTTTTCCATATTATTTATTTAGGAAAAAGGTTGCTGCAATCACAATTAAACTAACTGCAAAACAATAGAATGAAAAATATTTTAATTGACTTTTCTTCACTAATGCTATCATCCATTGGCAAGCAAATATACCTGTTATGAAAGCTGCTATAAATCCAACGATTAGCTCAATTCCTACTTCTCTAGAAACGGCAAATTCATCTGACAATAAATCTTTTGCAATTTTCCCGAAAATCAATGGAACAACCATAAGAAAGGAAAACCTTGCTGACTTATATCTATCAATACCTAGTAATACAGATGTTGATATAGTTGCTCCAGACCGTGAAATACCAGGAAGAATTGCAACCATTTGCGAAATACCAATCCATAATGCATCAATCCAGGAAACTTCTTTATTTGTAGACTTAGCTCTATCTGCAATATATAGTAAAAGACCTGTTACGAAT
>CAZMKA010000158.1:0-8173 GCA_964566605.1 uncultured Saprospiraceae bacterium
ATAATCGAATAAGTTAAAAAGGTTAAAAATATAAAAAGAGGCTGTACATTGTATAAATGTTACAGCCTCTTTTGTTTTTTTGGGGTTTAACCCCAAATTTATTAGGTAGTAAGATAAATCTTAATTCTCTATTGCAGCAACTCCTGGTAAAGTTTTACCTTCCAGTAATTCAAGCATAGCACCACCTCCAGTAGAAATAAAACTCATCTTGTCTGTTAATCCTGCATCAGCAATTGCCGAAACAGAATCTCCACCACCTATTAAGCTATAAGCCCCATTATCGGTAGCTTCTGCTATAGATTGTGCAAGTGAGTTCGTTCCTTTCGCGAATGTCGGCATTTCGAAAACACCTACTGGCCCATTCCAAAGAATACTTTTACTGTTCAAAAGTACTTCTCTGTAATCTGCCATAGTTTGCGGTCCTATATCTAGTCCTTCCCATTCAGCAGGAATCTGGTCTTTAGGTACAATCTTAGTGTTTGCATCGTTGTCGAAAGCATCCGAAACAGTTATGTCTGATGGTAAGTAAAGATTTGTATTCGTCTCTTTGGCTTTCTCTATTAACTTAGCAGCTAAAGGAACAAATTCGTCTTCACATATTGAATTCCCTACAGAAAAACCCATGCTTTTGTAGAAAGTGTAACTCATACCTCCTCCCACAAGAATGTTGTCGGCAAAATTCATCAGATTTTCTATCAATTGAATCTTGTCACTTACTTTCGCACCTCCTACAATCGCTGTTACAGGCTTTTGTGCTTCGTTCATTAGTTGATAGCCGTTTTTAAGCTCATCTTCCATTAAAAAGCCAAATGCTTTACTGTCTCTATCAAAAAAAGTAGCTACAGTTGTTGTAGATGCATGTGCTCTATGCGCAGTACCAAAGGCATCATTTACAAAAATGTCACCCAAGTCTGCAAGTGAACGAGCCATGTCTTTATCACCTTTGCTCTCTCCCTTATGAAATCTTGTATTTTCTAGCAATACAACTTCACCGTTTTTAAGAGCAGAACATGTTTCTTTGCCTACTTCACCTAAAGGTTGGTTTACAAATTCTACATGTACTTCAAGTAATTCTTCTAAATGGTCAACAAGGTGAGCTAATGTAAATTTCTCTACATTAATCTTACCTTCGTCTGTCAGCTTCTTTTGAGGTCTACCAAGGTGAGACATTATTATTAATGAGCCTCCATTATCTAAGATGTGTCTTAGAGTAGGAAGCGCTCTTTGCATTCTTGTATCATCAGTGATATTTCCATTCTCATCTAGAGGTACATTGAAGTCTACTCGGATTAAAACTTTTTTTCCACTGAAATTAATATCTCTTATGTTTGCCATACTGTATTAAACTCTAGCTGTTAAATCTGCTAAACGAGCTGAATATCCTGCTTCATTATCATACCAAGAAACAATTTTCACAAACTTACCGTTTACATCAGTCAACAATGAATCAAATATTGAAGAGTGCGGGTTTCTTACGATATCAGAACTAACGATAGGATCAGTCATATATTGAAGCACTCCTTTCATTTCTCCTTCTGCATATTTCTTAAATGTTGCATTGATATCAGCAACACTTGCTTCTTTCTCAACAATAACATTAAGCTCAATTAATGAACCTGTAATGATTGGCACTCTTAAAGCCATTGCAAAAAGTTTCCCTTTTACTGAAGGAATTACTTTTGCTACTGCATTCGCTGCACCTGTTGTTGTAGGTACGATATTGTAAGCACATGCTCTAGCTCTTCTTAAATCACTATGCGGTGCATCTTGTATTCTTTGGTCAGACGTGTATGCGTGTGTTGTAGTCAAAGATCCTTGAACGATTCCAAAGTTATCTTCTAAGATTTTGATTACAGGTGCTAAACAGTTCGTTGTACATGAAGCGTTAGAGACTAATTTATCATCGCTAGATAATTCATTGTCATTTACTCCAAGAACGATTGTTTTGAAAGAATCATCTTTTGCAGGCGCAGAGATAATTACTTTTTTTGCTCCAGCTTCTATGTGCTTGCTTGCTCCAGGTCCATTTCTGAAAATACCTGTACATTCTAAAACAACATCTATATTAAGGTCTCCCCATGGTAATTTAGCCGGATCTCTTTCTGCAGAAGCATGAATTTTATGTCCGTTTACTGTGATTGAATCATCAGTACTTTCTATTGACCCATCAAAGATTCCATGAGCACTATCATACTTTAATAAGTGCGCCAATGTTTTATTGTCAGTTAAGTCATTGATTGCAACAACTTCAACATCGTTGTTATTTAATAAATTTCGGAACGTTAATCTTCCGATTCTCCCGAATCCGTTAATTGCTATTCTTTTTGCCATAATTATTTAATTTGTGATTAGTTTGATTAAGTAATGCTTTTTTAGCACCACAAATGTAGTAAAATCTTATAGATTTATTGAACCTTAAAATTTGACTTTAAGACAAGTATGTACAATAATATTGAGCGAGATTAATTAATGGAATTTATATCAATTCTGGGATAAGAATATTAATGGAGTAGGGCAAAAAAAAAGCAGCTGCCATGATTGACAACTGCTTGAATCTAATTGGTAGCCCCTAGGGGAATCGAACCCCTCTTTCCAGGATGAAAACCTGGCGTCCTAACCGATAGACGAAGGGGCCATAAATCTCATCTTTTAGAAAAGATTTACAGCTTTCCAGTTCGTTTATCGCTGACTGTAGCTACCACTTAAAATTCACTTTACTTCTAAAGCGACGCAAAGATAAGGGCTTTCATGAATATCAAAAAGATATATTTCATATTTTTTTAAATTATTTCTCAAAAACATTTTAAAAATTAACCATTATCACACTTAATGAACACATTAACAAGGTTTTGCGTGTTATAATATTTTTTGATTTTATATCTTGTTTTTCTCCTATTTCGTAACTCATTGATGCTCAATAGTCAGTGAAATTCGCATGGTAGTTTATTTTAGATAAATCAATCTTAACTTATTTATATCAGTGTATTATATATTATAAATAATTTTAATATATTTGCGTCAACAAAAACTGATATTATGCGAAAATCTATTTTGATTTTCGTATTCGTTACTTCTTTTTATCTATCCCAAGCACAGTATTCACTTCAATCTATCCCAGTAGATGATGAAAACGAATACGATAATCCAGTGTCTGTAATGGACTATTTACAACTACAAAGTAAAGTTGAATCAGAATTTCCTTTAGTCGTTAATGACTTTTTGAATTGTGACATGCCTTTTTTGGAACAAATTCAAATTCACAACGTATTAGGTGATCTTATGTATAGATCATATCATACTAGTGAAGCCATTAATCTGAAGTATATCCCTGAAGATCTTTACACGCTTACACTCATTTATACAAGTGGAGAAAAGCGTTTTATGTTTATATCTAGAGAAAATTAAGACTTGGCAATCTGTCTTATCTTAATTCCTAGACCTGCTATTATTAATGTGACAATAGGGCTTAGCCAATTGAATATTGCATAGATGAAATAGTCTGCAACGGATACGCCAAGTGTTGTACTCTGATATGCCCCACAGGTATTCCACGGAACAAGTACAGATGTAACTGTTCCTGAATCCTCTAGCGTTCTACTCAAGTTCTCTGGAGCTAAACCCTTGTCCTCATAAGCTTGCTTGAACATCTTGCCTGGCACTACTAATGCTAAGTATTGATCACTTGCTATGATGTTTAAACCTAAGCAACTTGCTACAGTTGTCAAGAATAAGCCAAATACAGATTGCGCTAATTCCAACAATTCCTTTGTAATTCTAGCCAATGCCCCTATACCATCCATAGCTCCTCCAAATACCATCGCACTTAGTATTAAAGCTATCGTCCATAACATACCCATCATTCCTTTTGCCGTAAATAAATCATTTAATGTATCGTTACTAGTTACAATTTGAGTTTCAGTAAATACCATTTTGAAAATAGCAGTAGCAGTTGATTGATCCAAATTAGCAACCGTTTCTTTCTGGAAAATAAATGCAAAAACAAGAGCAAGTACAACTCCAGTGACCAATGCAATTATTGGTTTTGTTTTCAATACAATCATTAATATAACTACTGCAGGTACCAAGAAAAGCCAAGGATTAATATTTAGAGTACTATCCATTACAGTTAATAGTTCACTGATGTCAGCCGTTCCAGCTGTTTTTTGAGTCAAACTCAAAATCGTAAATATTATAAGCGTAATAACTATCGTTGGTACCGTTGTGATAGTCATATATTTAATGTGCGTAAACAAATCAGTTCCTGCCATTGCTGGCGCAAGATTTGTTGTGTCGCTTAAAGGTGACATTTTATCACCAAAATAAGCTCCCGAAATTACAGCTCCAGCAATCATACCTGTGTTAATCCCAAGGGTACTACCTATACCTATTAATGCAATACCTACAGTGGCTGTAGTTGTCCACGAGCTTCCTGTCGCTAATGAAATAACAATAGATATAATAATAGAAGCAGGAAGGAATATAGAAGGATTTAAGATCTGTAAACCGTAGTAAACCATTGCTGGAATCACTCCGCTAAAAAGCCATGTTCCAGTTAAAGCACCCACCAATAATAAAATGATGATTGGCGTAAGTACACTTTTTAGGTTATTGAAAATTTCCTTGAGTATTACTTGGAGGCTTGATTTATTGAATAAACCCACTATTGCTGCGATTACTCCACCAATCAACAGAATGTATTGATTCGAATATCCACCTATCCATTCTCCGCCCTTGAAAATGATATTATAAAACAACAAACTAACTAAAATCACTACTGGAATTAATGCTTCCCATATAGAAAGCTCCCTATTCTCGACGATGTTTTCGTCGAATCCACCCATGTTATTCTTTTTTTGACTAGTCATATTCCATATTTTCAATCGTGTGTAATAATATATAATTTTTAAATCTTTAAGCTTAATCTTTGACAATAATCTCTATTTATTATCTTGGTACTTATAAAATCACAATCGTATGTCAAGCACTTTTAAAGATAATGTAGAACTTAAATTCCAATTATATAATTCACTTTTTTTAACCCTTCCTTTTGGGCATATACGGAAGACTGGGACTTTCCTTCCTTTACTTACGGAACAGTGTGAAATTGGTTTTGGGAATGAAAAAAGTCCAGCAGAGATTATTGAGGATTTTTTTAGCGAGTATTTTGATGAGTTGGACTCCAAAGAACAAAATGACTTGCTTTTTAACTTCATTCAGTACATCGAAAGACAAGTAGTTTTGTTTGATTCGGTAGAGGATGCGGCGTATACTGCTGTTCATGATATGGATGGAAATGGAACGGTAACCGGTATTTTTAAGCGAGCTGAATATTTAGGTGTGGAGTCGGGGCTCCAAAGTAAATTGAATGATTTCTCGCTTCGTATTGTGCTTACTGCCCATCCTACGCAATTTTACCCAGGTAGTGTTTTGGGGATTATTACCGATCTTAATCATGCTATCCAAAAGAATGACTTGCCCGAAGCGAATAATTTCCTTTTGCAACTCGGTAAAACACCTTTCTTAAAGAAGACAAAACCGACGCCATATGACGAGGCAAAATCATTAATATGGTACTTGGAAAATGTATTCTATGATGCTATCTCAGACGTCATATTCAAAGTAGAAGAAAAGCTGAAAGCTTTGGGCGGAAGCCTAAATAAAGAAAGAATTATTGAAATGGGTTTCTGGCCTGGTGGAGATAGAGATGGTAATCCTTTTGTGAATTCTGATATTACTAAAAAAGTTGCTGCGCGACTAAAGCGAACGATTCTTATTCTCTATTTTAGAGACATTCGCAAGATAAAGAGAAGACTGACTTTTCCTGGAGTTTCTGATAAAATTCTGACTATTGAAAAGAAGTTATATGATGGTATTAATAATGAAGAACAAGCTTATTCTAATGTTGATAAATTGCTTGACGAATTAAGAGAAATTAGAACAATCTTAGTTGATAAGCACAATGGACTTTTCGTGAAAGAAGTGTCTGAAATGATCACAAAAGTGAAAGTTTTCGGTTTACATCTCGCTATTGTTGATGTTCGTCAAGACAGTTCTGAAATAGAAGCACTTTATCTTAAAATAGTCGAAAATTTACCTGCTGATAAAAAGGCCCAATGGAATAACGGTGATAATCTTCAGAAAATAGACCTACTTCTACATACGCCTGCATCAGACATTAATCCAGAATGTGAAAATCATGTCCAACAAGATACCTATGATTCGTTCGGAATGATGGAAGAAGTTCAAGCAAAGAATGGAGAACGTTCTTGTCACAGGTATATAATCAGTAATTCCCAACATGCGCTGCATGTCATGATGGCGTTCAATATGGCAAGATGGATGCGAAAAGATTCGATGGATGTAGATATTGTTCCTTTATTCGAAACGATAGATGACCTTCGAAATGCTTCAGAAGAAATGAGGATTTTGTATACGAATGATGTGTATCGAAAACACTTGAAGGCTAGGGGAGATAGACAAGATATTATGCTTGGATTTTCAGATGGGACAAAAGATGGCGGTTATTTAAGTGCGAATTATTCTATTTTTCAAGCAAAAGAAGAACTAACCAAAGTTTCTAGAGCATATGGAATTAAGGTCGCATTCTTTGATGGTAGAGGAGGACCTCCAGCAAGAGGTGGTGGAAATACACATAAATTTTATGCTTCTTTAGGAGAGGGAATCGAAGATAAAGAAGTCCAACTGACTATTCAAGGACAAACAATTAGTTCGAATTTTGGGACTAAAAATTCTGCTACATTTAATATAGAGCAGTTATTGACAGCAGGACTAGAGAATACGGTTTTTAAAGGAGATAGAGTAGGGATGAATGAAGAAGAAAGGAAGTTTTTGAATGAGCTTGCTGATATAAGTCTTGATAAATACGTAAGTTTCAAGCATCATCCTAAGTTCTTGGATTACCTCCAAGACATGGGAACACTTCCATATTATGGAGCAACTAATATAGGTTCTAGACCAGTCAAAAGAGCAGGAGGTGGAGCATTGACGTTGTCGAAATTAAGAGCGATTCCATTCGTAGGGTCATGGTCTCAAATGAAACAAAATGTTCCAGGTTATTATGGCGTTGGTACTGCGCTTAAGACCTTCAAAGATCGTGGCGAACTGGATAAAGTAAAGGCTTTATACAAACATTCCATGTTCTTTCAAACACTCATCCAAAATAGTATGCAGTCACTTAGTAAGTGCTACTTTCCACTTACTGCATATTTAAGCAATCACGAAGAATATGGTGAGATATGGAACAATATTCACGACGAATATCAATTAACAAAAGCGCTTATTCTAGAGGTAACAGGAGAAGATATTTTATTAGCTAATTCACCGAATACGCGCGCGAGTATAGCGTTGAGAGAGAAGTTAGTTTTGCCATTGATTACTATACAGCAATACGCTTTGAAGATGTCTCGAGAGCATAAAGATCAAGCGGAGCTTTATAATAAGATGGTGCTTAGAACGATGTTTGGAATAATTAATGCGGGAAGAAATAGTGCATAGGATTTCGGGTGCGCAGCGGATTTAGTTAATGATCAGTCAATAAACTGAAAGCATGTAGCTTTTGTAAAAAAAACCAAATGAAATCAATAATCCTATCTCTGTTGATATGCACACTTTTAAGTGTTTCTTGTTCTACTGAAATTGTTCCCGAAGTGAAATCTTGTGAATTGGATGCTAAAACATTGGTTGTGGAGCCTTTTTGTTCCTTTAATCCCAAGTTTCATCCCGATGTCAATTTTCCAGTTCATGCCATACTAGATGGAGAAAATGCTTCGAGTTATGACTTCGGTTTTAGTTGGAGTTCTGATCTTGAATTTGGAGGAAGTGCGATTAGTATTTCTTATGATAAATTGCCGCTTGAGTTAGAAATTACTGAGTATGCTACGGATTGCACGAAAATAGCGATTTTAGAAAAAAGTTATTGGGATTAGTAAAGTCAAGTTTACTGTTTAATTACCGTTTTTACGTAGGTGTTTGATTCTGAAATAATACGTACGATGTACATCCCATTTGGTAAGTCCATAGCATTGTATGCATGTGATGCTTTAGCTTGATTCGAAGAGTACAATTGTTTTCCTTGCATATCAACTAGCTGGAAGTTAAAATCTTCCTCACCTTCCATGTTGATAGTAGAAGAAAAAGGATTAGGGTATACGAC
>CAZMKA010000159.1:0-8107 GCA_964566605.1 uncultured Saprospiraceae bacterium
CTTCAAGTGAGGGAACGGCGAAAGCCGATGGGCTGGCAGCCTTAGCCCTGTTGAGCATTTTCGACGAAGAGTATTGAATACCATTTCTACTCTAATTTGTCGGATATATTCCAGTATATCATCTCGCTTTCTTCGTTAGAAATACTCGCCATATCTAATGATATGTCTGCGTTTTCTGCCTTTAAATTGAAATGATATCTTTGGAATCTAAACCAACTAATTAAAATAGAATTGGTATAAGGATAAAACTTAATTTTTCCACCATTATAGAGTTCAATCTATATAATACCCTCCCGGACTGAGTTCGTACGTACACTTCATATTTTCTTTTCTTATTAGTGTAACGAACCCCGCATTCCGTTCCATTTTTTTCCAACTATTTTTGAAATAATTTGAAAAAAGCCTTGAAACTACCTTATTTATTGACTTTTTGAAATGTTAAAGTTTAGAGATTACTTCTCGAAAACCTCCACATCCTTCTTACGAATAACTAAATCTGTAAATTTACCCTTAAAACGTGTAGCACGTACGATGTGATTATCTATCCAGTGATAATTACCACCTCTAGGTTTATTCATCAAAAGACCGTGATACTTGAATCCATGTTCTTTTAACCATGCTTCAGTCACAACTCTGTGCTCTTCTGTTCTCGATGTAAAAAATGTGATAATATGACCTTCCTCATACCACTTGTTTAATATCTCTAATGCATCAGGATATGGAACACATGTAGACATTCTCTCTGGTTCTTCATTTGGAACATCTTCAGTAATTGTTCCGTCAATATCGATCAAGTAATTTTTAACCTCGTCTGGTAGCTGTGGACTAATGTTTAGACCGTTTTCGTCTTTTAGATTTTGTAACTCCATTTTTTTGATTTGTGATTGTAATACAAAAATGCAATTAATTATTGAAATCTATATAAAGACTTGGGTCAACTGCTTCTCCTTCCATCCATAATTCAAAATGTAAATGGTATCCATCAGTTCGAATCCCCGAATTACCTATGATTGCAATCGCCTCGCCTGTCTTTACATAATCTCCTGGAATCTTCAATAATTTTGAATTATGCTTATATGTGGAGACAACATTGTCGGCATGCTGTACACTTATCGTATTCCCCGTTTCTATGTTATATTCCGCTAATATCACCGTTCCTGCATTTATACAAGCTATTGGAGTGTTTTTCTCAGCTAAAACATCTATGCCATGGTGCCTATTTTCACTGTCAAAAGCTGAACTTACTTCTCCCTTTATCGGTGGATAGAAAAACCTGATTTTGGATGGTGTTTTAGTTTTCAATTTTTCCTCCACAGTTTCTTTTTCTACATAATCTATCTCGTTTGGTTCGTAACTTCCTTTCAACATTTTTTCATCTGCCTTTTGGGTGTTCCCCAAAATTCGGTTTTTATTGGCATCGATATAGTTGTTTAGAGCTATAATTTCACCCTCAAGTTTTTCCGTTTTTTCTCTTAAGGCTAAAAATTCTGGTGTGGCTTTTATATCTCCATAACCTGGGATAATATGCTTTAATGGTGTATAACTGAGCAATAAAAATACAATGATTCCTATGATCAAGAATAATGTGCAAGCTAGAACGTATAGATTCAACAAGTTTAGCTTGTAGTTATTAGTTTCCTTAAGCGTTTCGTCATTAAGTATGATAAGCCGATACCTGTCAGTTATCCGATCTCTCCAAGGTCTTTTTTCTATCGTTTTGTTGCTCATTATTATAGTTTTTTGGGCTTTAAGCCCAAAACAAAAATATTATTAATATTTATATTCTTGTCTTTCTTCCTTAAGGAACATCTAAAGTTAATTAAACGAAATCTGTATTTGATTTATTAGTTTGAATTTGCAAAAACGAAATTGATGTTAAAATCTCTTTGGAATATGGGGAAATATGAGATGGTCAAAGAATTAGATGATAGTGTGTAAGAGGTTTTGGGCTTAAGCCCAAAAAAATCCTTAAGTAACTGATTATAAATTATTTATTTTCACTGGTAGATTGTATTTTATGTTTAAAAATCAATGCTCAAAGCTCTCTTTTCATTAGGAAATCATCATATTTTTGTTTGTAGTTCATAAAATCTTTATCGTCCGATTTTCCAATGTTATAAATTACTATAAAATAAATAATAAATTTGCGCTTTATTAGTTATATATAATGGAAGAATACAGTGTATTCATCTATGCAATTAGTAATTGTATTTAAAAAGTAGAATTTATTCAATAGAGGAATAGGTAAATGAAAAGTAGTTTTCTTAAAAATGTATTATACACGGGTCTTCTGATAACTTTCGTTATTTTGACTGCATGTGTATCAACAAAGAAAAAAGGTGAAGTTTCTAAAGCAGCTAAGTTTTATCACAATACAACAGCTCACTATAATGGTTACTTTAATGCCAACGAAATAATGGTAGAATCTAGAGAAAGACTTCTTTCTCAGTATCAAGATAATTATAATGAGATTCTTAAGATCTACCCTGAATACGATTTCGACAAACCTGAGCTCATTGCTGAAGACATGGATAAAGCCATTGAAAAAGTAGCTATCGTTGCTACAGTTCATGAACCTAGTCGATGGGTCGATGACTGTTATGTGTTATTAGGTAAAGCGCAATTTCTTAAGCAAGATTATGAATCTGCTGAAGAAACATTTTTGTATTTTATCGAAGAATTTGATCCTAGTATTACAAGAAGAAAAACTAGAAAATCAAAGAAAAAAAAATCCAATAAAAGTAAATCTAAATCTGTAAAGCAACAGCGTAAAGAACGTGAAGCTAAAAAGAATGCAAATAAGTCTAAGTCTGTAAAGCAACAGCGCAAAGAACGTGAAGCTAAGAGAAATGAGACAGAAGTTCAGAAGAAAGCGCGGATGGAGAAAGAAAAACTAGAGTCTGAGAAAGAAAGAAAAAAAGAAAAAGAATTAGAAAATAGTGTCGAGATTGACCGCTCGAATAACGGAGTTTTAAAACACCTATCTGCTTTTCCTGATGGATTACTGTGGGTTGCGAAAACATATTCTGTAAGAGAGAAATATAACCTAGTTGAGTTTTACCTAAATAAAATTGAAGAGCAGCCTGAAGTTCGTAAAGAAATTCTTAATGAAATTCCTGTTGTAAAAGCTTTCAATTCATTGGAACAAAAGAAATATCAAGAAACTGTAATACACCTTGATGAAGCTATTCCTATGCAAAAGGATAAATACTTCAAAGCTAGACTAATTTTTATACGTGCTCAGTTACATCAAGAATTAGGTAATAGTGCATTAGCCACAAATGATTTTAATCAGGTAATTAAAATGAAACCCGATTTTCTCATGGAGTTCAATGCAGCACTTCGTATGCTTAAGAATTCTATGAATAGTGGTGAAAGATCTTTAGCTTCAGTTGAAAAGGAATTGAATCGAATGTTGAAAGAAGATAAATTTAAAGACTTTCAAGATCAAATTTACTACACACTTGGTGAAATCAATTACGAACAAGGAGATCTAGTAAATGCAATCCCTAATTTTCAACGGGGTATCCAAAAAGCAAAAGGAAACAATACACAGTTAACAGAATCTTACTTTATTCTCGCGAATATCTTTTATGATTCGGAAGATTACGTAATGTCCAAAAACTATTATGATAGTACATTGACCGTTATCAATAAAAAAGATGAAAGATACTTTGAAGTGGAGGCATACGCTAAAAATTTAAAAGAAATCGCTGAAAATATAACAATCATTAACCTACAAGATAGTTTAATTCGATTAGCTAATATGTCTCCCGAGCAACGAGCAGACATTGCTAGAGAACTTAAAAAGGCTGAACTGTTAGCTGCAGCAGCAAAAGATTCCGATGATGATGAGGAAGTTGAAACACGAAATGGAATTAGAACAATCAACCCATCTAGAGGTGGTTCGCTTGGTTCTAGGCAATCAACTTGGTGGGCGTACGATGAAGATAAACGAACAGATCAAGTAAGTGAATTTAGAATAGTTTGGGGCGTAAGAAATTTGGAAGATGATTGGAGAAGATCGAGTAAATCTTCAGGAATAAATGATTTTGAAGATAATTCGAAAAATGGTGATTTAGATATATCGGATGATGAAATAAATGAAATATTGAAAGATGTTCCGCTAACTCCTAAAGCTATGGATAAAGCGAAATCGAAAATTGAAATAGCTCTATTTGAACTAGGTGTTTTATTTAGAGAACGAATTGAAAATTATAACAAATCAATAGAAGCTCACGAAACACTTCAAAAGAGATTCCCAGGATCAGAGAAAGAAGTAGATGCACTTTACTATCTGTATTTATCTCATTTAGATATTAATGATAATCCTACAGCTCAGGATTATCTTGATCAGCTAAAATCTAAGTATCCTAATGATAATTATACATTATCTATTACAGATCCTACATTTATTGATAAAATGCTTGCTGAAGGTAAGATTCAGGAAACAATGTATGATAAAACGTATAAGAAATTTGAGATGGGAGAGTTCAATGCTGTAATAGCTATGGAGAATGAGGCTAAAACGAAATTCAAGGGAGACAATGTATTTGGAAGTAAATATGCTTTATTATCAGCAATGGCAACAGGTAAATTAAAAGGTAAAAAAGAATACATAAATTCTTTAAAAACGATGATTGCTACTTATCCCAATACAGATGAAGAGGCTAGAGCAAAAGAAATTTTGAGATTCCTTAATGGCGACCAAGAAGCTTTTGCTGATATAGACCAGGGTGAAGCAGAAGAAGCTTTTAAAGTTAATGATGAGAAACTACATTACGTATGTGTAATTGTAACGAGTAAGAAAGATAGTGATGTAAATGCTGCTAAAATTAGTATCAGTAATTACAACAGAAAATATCATAAAGTAGATCGAATAAGACTTTCTAATACAATTCTTAGTAAAGAAAATAATACAGACGTGTTATTACTTCGTAAGTTTTCCAATAAAGAGAAAGCAATGAAGTACTACAAAGAAGTAGAAAGAAATAAGAAAGAATTCATGGAACCGAATGTGAGCTATGATATCTTTGCAGTGACACAACAGAACTATAGAGAAATTATGAAAAAGAAGAGTATTAAGGAGTATGAAATCTTCTTTAAGAAAAACTATCTGGAAGAGTAGGATACGTTTTTATATCTTTTATGTCCAAAGGGCTTTCCCCTAGTCTTCACGACAAGATTTCACAAAATACAGGCACTAAAGAACCTTGGAGGGATTGTAAATTTCATTGAACAAAGGAGCGATATTGAATATTGATGGAATTTAAATTTGTATAAGAGACTGACTTACACATATTTTTTGGGCCCCCGAGCCCACAAAAAAATATTAATCAATCTTAATAAGTAAATCTCCTTTATTTACCGATGTACTTGGTGGGAACTTTATGGACGTAACAGTTCCTGAACTAGGTGCTTTGAGTAGATTCTCCATCTTCATAGCCTCAAGGACAAGCATCTCTTGACCTTTTTCTACTTCTTGACCTTCTTCTACCAATATCTTTAATATTAAACCAGGCATAGGTGAAATCACATCTCCACCATCCGAATCAGAAACATCATTCATACCCATTTGATCAATCAATTGATCAAGTGAATCTTTTAAATTTAATTTTAAAGTTTGGTTGTTGATAATTACTTCGAGTTCCTTCCCATCTTTCGAGTAAGAGATAATCTCTGCTTGATAAATCTTGTTTTCAAACTTAAACTTTAAAAAGTCACCTTGCCTTTGCAATAAATTGAACGACTTGTCTGATTCTGTATTAAGTTCAATTTTATTTCCTAATTCACTTGTTATGACATACGTTTCCATAGTTTAATGTTTTGCTAGTTTCATCAAAAACTTTGTTTCAAATACTGTAAAAATTATATAGACTGCAAAAAATGGCCACACAAACTCTATTGACTTTTCTGGGAATGTCATTTTGTATATTACAACAAGTGAAACCATTATGAGCAATTTCATAAAAGTATTTAAAATAGTAACTCTACTAAAACTGTATTTGTTTTCACTTTTTATTGCATTTAATGCAAGTCTATGAATAAATATACAACTTATGATGAAATAAGCTAATGTAGCTAGTAAGAAGTAAAGATGATTATCCTTTAAGAGGAATTCGTGACACAATACTATTATCACAAGCGATAAAATAGAACTTATAAGAAAGCCTGTAATGAAGTTTTTGTTGAACATTAGGAAAGGGATTTGATAATTTTGTAAAGAATAGCAAATAGCCCCATTATCATTAAGCAAAGTCCGATATATTGGACTTCATTTCCAAAATAAGCATCTATTTTGCTTCCTATAAACCACAAGATAAATAAAGTGCCAAACATAGAAGTTGCCAATCCAGCATACTTCATGTATTCTTTGGAGCTCTTTTTATTTAACTTTGATTTATTATCATCCAACTTTTTCAATTTTTGGCTTACTGAAACCTTCAGCGATTACTTGACCTCCCATTTGACACTTACCATTGAATCTTGCATTGTTGTCAATGATTAATTTATCAGTGTAGATATCACCTTCAATTACAGCTGAATCCTTAACGTGAAGTAATTCCTTTACAGTAATAATACCTTGAATTTTACCTTCGATAACTGCATTAGTACAATTTGCCTTCCCTTCGATTACTCCTGATGGTCCTATAATTAACTTTCCATTACACTCTACATCACCATTTAAAACACCATCGATTCTTATATCGTTTTCTGTTTTAATTGATCCTTGTATTGATGTTCCTTTTGATAATGAGTTTATAGAGTTTAATCCGCCTACTGCAGAATTTCCATTATTCTTAGCCATATCGTTTTCCTTTTTACCAAACATGGTATCGTATTTTTTTAATTAGAAAAATCAGTTTGATTTTCGTTAAGGGGCTTATATTTAAAGTTGAAAGATTTTTGTTGTGTGTTTATAAACCAAAGCGTTAATATGCTTCTAAACAAGATTTTCATATCTAGTCCAAAAATAAAAAAATCCTCTTGCTGACAAACAACAAGAGGATTATATTTTAAAATTTCTTTTTATTAGAATTTAGGACAGTAAACTCCTCTATTTTCAGGACCACAAATATCGTATCCTAGTGAGAACTCAAATGCTCCAACTCCGAAATTCGCTTGGTTAAATCCTGATACTGTTAAATCATATGAGAATCCTAAGTTGAAATGCTCATAATTGAATCTTGTCGATAAAATTAATGCATCACTGTGTAAATTCTCTTCATTGTTAGTTCCTATTCTGTACCAACCTCCAAGTTGAAAAGATTGAGTACTTAATCTACTGTTTCCTAAGTTGAATCTCAAACTAGTTCCAAAATTGAACTCTCTATGAGGTCCCTGTGCGAAAAACACAAAACCAGGTAAAACTGAAACTTTAGGTGTAGAACTGAATTGTCCACCAGCATGGAATGTTAATCTTGTATATAAAGGATCAAATACATCTTCTCTAAAAGACTGATTTGCTTGATTCAAGTGAGACATTGATACTCCTGCATAAAAGTTATTGTATTGGTCAAAAACAGAGAACCATAAAAGTCCTGCTGATACGTCTGGATATAAAAATCCATTCAAACCAATAACCTCTCCAGGATCAATAGTAGGATCATGTCCACCTTCTCCATCATGTTGGTTAGGATACTGTAAAGCATCTCTATCAATACTTCTCTGAGCAAATCCACCGTCAGCACCAATAACTAAATAATGTGCTTTTTTACGGTAACCTCCCATTTTCTTACTATACGCTAAAGATAGTCTTCCTTGAGTAGTTCCAAATCTTGTTTCACCAGCAACATCTCCATATAAACTTCCTCCAATTCCAAAATAATCAGATCTTCCTACTGGAATCTTTTGATCATATGAAGCTGAATACGTGTTATATGCATTCGATTTAATTGCAGTTGCCCATTGGTTTCTATAGTTAACCACCATTCTTGTGTTACAATTCATAACTCCAGTCAAGGCTGGGTTAAGATTTAATGGCGACATATAGAACTGAGAGAAATGTATATCCTGCGCAGAAACAGACTTAGCACACATAAAGCATGCTAGTATAGTAAATAATTGTAAGATTCTCTTATTCATAATCTTATTTCTAATAAAAATT
>CAZMKA010000160.1:0-3127 GCA_964566605.1 uncultured Saprospiraceae bacterium
GCCCAATTCTAAAATAGGGAACAAGTCAGTTAGGTAATCTCTTAATACATTACCTGTTACACTGATCGTATCTTTTCCTTCTCTGATTCTATCCAGCGAGAATTCTGTCGCTTTTTCAGGCGTCATTATATGAATTTCAAGACCATCTGTATTATGGTCTTTCAAGTATACGTTTACTTTAGAGATCAATTCTCTATCGTGCGCTCTGTCTTCATTCAGCCAAAAAACGATTGGTGTACTGCTTGATCTTGCTCTGTTTACAGCTAGTTTTACCCAATCCTGAACAGGTGCATCTTTTGTTTGACAAGCTCTCCATATGTCACCAGCTTCAACAGCATGTTCCATTAAAATATCACCATTTTCTTTTACTAATCTAACGGTACCGTTAGTAGCAATTTCAAATGTTTTATCATGAGAACCGTATTCTTCAGCTTTCTTAGCCATCAAACCAACATTTGGTACACTTCCCATTGTTGATGGGTCAAGTGCTCCATGCTTCTTACAATTGTCAATTGTTGCTTGATAAATTGCCGCATAAGAAGAATCAGGAATTACTGCTTTTGTATCTTTTGTATCACCATTCTTATCCCACATACGACCTGAATTTCGAATCATTGCTGGCATTGACGCATCGATGATTACATCACTTGGTACGTGAAGATTCGTTATACCTTTATCGCTATTTACCATAGCAAGATCCGGTCTTTGGGCGTAAGCCTCTTCTATTGCTTTCTCAATTTCAGCTTTCGTATCAGCTGGCAATTCATTCAATGTTTCGATTAAATCACCAAAACCATTGTTCACATCAGCTCCTGCTTTTTCAAGTAGATCTCCGTATTTCTCGAACACAGGCGCAAAGAATACGCGCACTGCATGTCCAAAAATAATAGGATCACTCACTTTCATCATCGTCGCCTTCATATGAAGCGAAAATAAAAGATCTTTAGCTTTTGCATCTTCAACTTGCTCCTGTAAAAATGCCAAAAGGGCTTTTTTACTCATGTATGTTCCATCAATGATTTCTCCTTTTTCTAGTTTCAAGCCAGCTTTTAAAGTTGTAGAAATTCCTTTAGAATTTACATGAACGATATCAACAGAACAAGCTTCGTCTAGCGTAACAGAAAGTTCATTGGCACGGAAATCACCACTGCTCATTGTTGACACATGAGATTGTGAATCAGCTGTCCATTTTCCCATACGATGTGGGTGTTTTCGGGCATAAGCCTTAACCGGCTTCGGCGCTCTTCGGTCAGAATTTCCTTCTCTTAAAACAGGATTTACTGCCGAACCTTTCACCTTATTATATCTAGTCTGAATCTCTTTTTCTTTATCATCAGATGGATTTTCAGGATAGTTAGGAATAGCATAACCTAGTGACTGAAGTTCTTCAATTGCCTTATTTAATTGTGGCATGGATGCGCTAATATTCGGTAACTTGATGATGTTTGCAGCTGGATCTTGTGTTAAATCACCTAGCTGTTGCAATGCATTCGGTACTTGTTGGTCTTCCGTAAGAAAATCAGGAAAAACAGAAAGGATTCTTGCTGCAAGAGAAATATCAGCTAATTCAAGCTCTATATTTGCATGTGCAGTGAATGCTTTTACGATTGGTAGGAATGAATGAGTTGCCAAAAATGGTGCCTCATCCGTCTTAGTGTATATTATTTTATTGCTCATATTCTAAAGTTGAGCGGCAAAAATATTAAAATACATCTATTTATTCCGAAATAAAATCCCGTTCTTCAAATTTCCCGTCACTATGTATGGCAAAACGTTGCTTTTTACTATCATGAACTTGCTCTTGTAATGGCCACGGCCAGCCTCCAAATCCAGTCATACGGTACTCTTGGAATGCCTCTTGAATTTCTTGAGCGGTATTCATAACGAAAGGTCCATGTTGGGCGACAGGTTCGTTGATTGGTCGACCTTGAAGGAAAAGTAATTTACATTCATCTTGTGATTCCAGATTGTAGTCTTGTTGTGACTCCAGCTGTACATTATGGTATGGAGGAATTTCTGTGCCGTTTATTGTTAGCTTTTCACCTGAGTAGAAGTAAAGGTTTCTTTTAATTTCTGGGGCTATAAGCCCAAAATTAAAGTTGGCTCCTGGTTTAAGAGTTAATATGAGGATTTGTACTTCGTTTTCCGTTTTGGATGCCCAAGAGTGGGGTGGAGGTGATTGAGCTGCTGCTTTTTCGAGATTACCTGCTATAAGTTGGATTTTTACTTTATTGTCATCAAAATGAATGATGGGGGTTTGTTCATTCCATAACATTTTAAAATGTGGTTCAACGAGTTTGTCTTTCGCTGGCAGGTTGATCCAAATTTGGAATAATTCAAGTGTGTTTTCATTGTCTTGATTAAGCATAGGGAACATTTCACTATGAAGAATTCCTTTACCAGCAGTCATCCATTGGGTATCACCAGAGGAAAAGCGTCCTGCACCACCTATAGAGTCCGAGTGGTCAATTACACCTTTTTCTACGATAGAAACAGTTTCAAAACCTTTGTGTGGATGGTAAGGGAATCCAGGGATTTTCTGACCATGATACATTCTCCAACCGTCTTTAACTTGAAAATCATTTCCCAGATTTCTACCTGCTGTTCCAACTGCTGGCTCAAGCTTATCATTCCCTTTAGGGTAATGATCCAAGTGGTGAACACAAAATAAGAATGGGTCTTCTGTTTTCCAAGGGAAGCCTAAAGGTGAAATCTGCATATTAATTATTTAAATATTGTTAGTTTTGCCGCCAATTTAAACATGAATTCCACTTATAAAGTTTTATTGATCAAAAAGTAAAAATATAAGATACAGTGGAAACCCATTATAAGCCAATATGAACGTGATCATAGATCATCTTATCAACAATAAAAAGCTGTATTTCATAGCTTCGATTGTAGTCTTGTTGGCTATGATTTCTCAGATTCGGCATCCAGGGTTTGATTCTTCCTTTGAAAATTTGGGTATTAAGGATAATGAGTATGTAAATAATGCGAGTTATATAGACTCCATTTTTGATTCAAAACATGATATTTATGTAATTATAGAACCAAAAAGCGGGAATTTTGGTGATGTAATTCGTGATATGGATGTGTTTAAAAAAGAGCTATCTAAACGATTTCCTGA
>CAZMKA010000160.1:3137-5747 GCA_964566605.1 uncultured Saprospiraceae bacterium
ATTTAGCCAAGATTATATACACTGATAAGATTTTAAGCGAGACTTCTGTTTCAAAAGTGCTTTCAAAGTTATCCTCTATAGAGTTATTGAATGAAGGAATTGCCCTTGATTCAAGTTCTTTTTTATTTAATGTTGGAGTAGATAAAGACAAGCAATCGGTTGTAAGGGCTAAGGTATATGAGGCTTGGGACCTAGTTCCAAATCAAGAAAATTATATTGTAGATTTTACGGGTTTGTTGTTGTTAGAGGATGCAATGAATGTAGCAATGATAGAAGACTTGATTTATATATTAAGTATTTTAGTAATATGTTTTTCACTGATAATGTATATTTCCTATAGAAGTTCTTTCGCAACAGGATATTTACTAGCAATGGTTTTTTCAAGTCTTTTAATAGGCGTGTTTGTTTACATATTATCTGGTTTTCCATTTACTTTTATAGGAGTCATGGTTTTACCTGTAGTTGTAGTTTTGGCAGCAGCCAATTCAGTACACTTATTAACAGGATATTTTTCGATTACAAAAGAAAGTGTTGACGAGAAATTAAAAAGTCTTTATAAAAAATACCTTTTACCTTCCTTTTTGACAACGATTACAACTTCATTTGCATTTTTCACTTTGATGTTTACAACAACTGAAAGTGTTTACACGCTAGGATGGGTTTGTGGAGTAACAATACTTATTAGTTTTTTATTCTGTTTTGCAGCGACACCATTTATCATGCAATTTGCTCCAAGTAGAAATATAACAAAACATCCATTCAGTAAGATTGCTAATTTTTTTATTAAGAATAAAAAGGTATTTGCATTTTTACTTTTACCCATATTGTTTATTGCAATAGCTTTATTGCCTCAATTGAATTTCAAAAACAATTTTGAGTTATTCGTACCCAAGAATAGTGATTCTAGGGTTGCTGTAGAAAAGCTTAAGTCCAAATACTATATTCAGTCAGACTTGAATTTAGTATTGGAAGGAGAAGATTCTTTAAGTGTCGCAAATGAAATTAAGCGATTGAGCAGTGCTTATAGTCAGATGGATGAAGTTAAATCAATCATGGATATTACAACGAATTCAATAGTTTTTACACCTATATTCGTCCCAGTTAATTTGGCTAATTTGCCAAGTTACAAGAAGAGATATGAAGCATCAAATGGGAAGATTCAGCGCCTCCAATTAAAGACAGCTAATCCTGTAGATTTAATAAGTGTAGAACTAGCCATTAATAAAGTTTTGGAGGAAACTCCAAAAACTATGAAGATAAGCAAATCGAGTGCAGAATTGATGTATGAATATGTCAATAAAGAAGTTGCAGAATCACTTGTTAAATCAATGTTGAGTTCATCCATATTTTTATTTTTTGTTTTTATTGCATTGACAAGATCTTTTCTTCAGTCGTTGATAGGTTTGTTTGTGAACTTGGTTCCACTAAGTATGATTGTGATATTGTTCATTGTCTTTAAATTAAATTTGAATATAATGACATCAATTACGGCAATAGTCTGCTTGGGATTAATTGTTGATGATACGATACATTCATTTTATAGGAGGGTAGTTATGGGTGAGCAGCTAAAAGAATTAAGTTTCGGGATGTTAACAACGACGATTATCTTGACTATGGGGTTTGGGATATTTGCAATTTCATCCCTTCAGCCAATAGTGATTTTTGGAGGAATTGCTGCGATTGTATTTGTTATTACATTGATAAGTGATTTTACATTATTATTGAATTGTACGATAATAAAATTGGTTTGAAGAGAAAATAGTAATTTTGGGTTATGGCAAAGATTGCGAATATAGATTTAGGAGATTTCCCTTTATTACTTGCACCAATGGAGGATGTGAGTGATCCACCGTTCCGTGCGTTATGTAAAGAGCAGGGGTGTGATATGATGTATACTGAGTTTATCTCAGTAGAGGGACTTATTCGAGATGCAACAAAAAGTGTCCAAAAGCTTGATATTTATGATTATGAACGTCCTATAGGAATTCAAATTTTTGGAGCTGAACATGATTCAATGATGCGAGCTGCTGAAATAGTAGAAGAAGCAAAGCCGGAAGTTTTGGATATTAATTTTGGATGTCCAGTAAAGAAGGTTGTGTGCAAGATGGCTGGAGCGGGTATTTTACAGGATATTGATAGAATGGTTCGATTGACCAAAGATGTTGTGGATAGTACGAGTTTGCCAGTTACAGTGAAAACGAGATTGGGCTGGGATGATAGTACTAAATATATAGTAGAAGCAGCTGAGCGATTACAAGATGTGGGAATAAAAGCTATTTCAATTCATGGAAGAACCAGAAAGCAGATGTATAAAGGTGAAGCTGATTGGACTTTAATAGGAAAGATTAAGGAAAATCCAAGAATGCATATTCCTGTGATAGGGAATGGAGATATCAATTCTCCTCAAAAAGCTGTAGAATATAAAAATCGTTATGGAGTTGACGGCATCATGATAGGAAGAGCAGCGATAGGATATCCATGGATATTCAGAGAGATAAAGCACTATGTAAAGACTGGAGAAATACTTCCACCACCTACGATAGATGAACGAGTTGATGCAGCAAAGAGGCATTTAGAGTTCAGTATACAATGGAAAGGAGAAAGATTAGG
>CAZMKA010000160.1:5757-8081 GCA_964566605.1 uncultured Saprospiraceae bacterium
TCATTATACTAATTATTTTAGAGGTTTTCGAGATATAAAGCCGATTCGCGGAGTACTTGTAACAGAGGATAATCCAGCTGTTATATATGAAACATTGGAGTACATCAGACATAGATATTCAAATACATTAGAAGAAGTTAGATAAGCAGTGGTTTTTGAGATTAAAGCGTACGAGCGCAAGATATTCAGTTTAATTTCAGAGGCTGCTCTTGAAATAAATGCGCCTACTTATATAGTGGGAGGCTATGTGCGTGATAGACTTTTGGGTCGACCCACAAAAGACTTAGATGTGGTATGTGTGGGAAGTGGAATTGAATTAGCAAAGGCTTTCGCCCAAAAGTTGAGACCAGTTCCTCGTTTAGTGACTTATGCAAGATTCGGAACGGCGATGCTAAAGCATAAGGATTTAGAGATTGAATTCGTAGGAGCTAGAAAGGAGTCATATCGGTCGGATTCACGTAAACCTGCGGTAGAAGAGGGGACATTAGAAGACGATCAAAACAGACGAGATTTCACAATAAATGCATTAGCAATATCATTGAATAAAGCTGATTTTGGGGCAATTATTGATCCTTTTAATGGATTGACTGATCTTCAAAATAAGCGAATTGTAACACCATTAAACCCTCATGCTACTTTTTCGGATGATCCATTAAGAATGCTAAGAGGGATACGGTTTGCAACACAACTCGATTTCAAAATTGATCCAGTAACCTTTGAAGGAATTCAGCAAATGTCTGGAAGATTAGGCATTATATCAAAGGAGCGAATAGCGACAGAATTAAATAAAATTATCTTGAGTAGGAAGCCTTCAAGAGGCTTTATGATGTTGGATGAAGCAAAATTATTGGAGCAATTTTTTCCTGAGTTGACGGCATTAAAAGGAGTAGAGAAGCGCAATAATATAGCTCATAAGGATAATTTTTTACATACATTGGAAGTGTTGGATAATATATCAAGACACACGGATAATTTATGGTTGAGATGGTCAGCAATAATGCATGATATAGGAAAAGCCACATCGAAGCGTTTTCAGAAAGGACATGGCTGGACGTTTCATGGACATGAGGTAATAAGTACACGGTTAGTACCCAAAATTTTCAAGCGATTAAAGTTGCCACTTGATCATAAAATGAAGTACGTTCAGAAGATTGTAAGCTTGCATCATCGTCCTATTTCGTTGACAAAGGAGAATATCACAGATTCTGCGATTCGAAGATTATTGTTTGATGCTGGAGACGAGCTTGATGATTTATTAGTTTTATGCAAAGCAGATATTACGTCAAAGAATAAGGAGAAGAAGGAGCGATTTATAAAGAATTATGAATTTGTAAGTGAGAAGTTGCGAGAGTTGGAAGAGCGAGATAAGATTCGGAATTGGCAGCCACCGGTTACTGGAGATATGATTATGGAATATTTTGATATACCTGCGAGTAGGGAAGTGGGTGTAATTAAGACGGCGATACGGGAGGCGATATTGGATGGAGAGATAAGGAATGAATACGATGCGGCATTTGCTTATATGAAGAAAAAGGGAGCAGAGGTATTAGCTAGTTCGTAAGTTATGACTTGTAGGTGATTATGTATTATAAATAAAAATATATAAAGAAAGTCTGAAAAAAGTGGAACGAAACAAGGGGGTCGTTACACTAATAGTAAAAAATGATTCAGACATATGAGCTCAAATCGGGCAGTTATTATTTATTTGAAAGTTTATCGAGCGGGCGGAGTTGTTATTTTGAGAGTGACGAAGAGGTAAGGATTTTCAGGGTATTATTCAGGAGGTATATTAATGATTTTTGCGAAATTCACAAGATGTATTTATCGAGTGAAGGGTATAGGATATTTTTACGAGTAAGGGGTGCAGGTGTATTGAGGAAGCGATATGTTGAGCGATGTGATAAAAAGGGTAAACCGGTGAAGAAAGAATACATAGAAGAGGAATGGCGAATAGTTAGTGAACAGATGCGGATATTTCACAGTGTGTATGTGAAGAGTGTTAATCGGATAAGGGGAAGGGAGGGTGTATTGGTTCAGAGCAGGTATAGGAGATACTATTTTGAGGATTTAGCGGGATTTCGGGTATGTGAAGAGGAGATGGATAGAGGGAAGGAGATAGAGGGGCAGGTAAATAGATTGTATAGGGTAAGTAAAAGGTGGAAAACAGGTGTAAGTTGGGGTGTAGTTCGCGGGAAGGATTTTGTTGAGGGGCTTATGGATATTGGGTTTCAGCATTATGTAATACAAAAATTGATAAATTACACAATTGCGGGACTAGCCACAATTTTGTGTTTTTCGATAATTTAAGAAAATTGTTGACTTCA
>CAZMKA010000161.1:0-8025 GCA_964566605.1 uncultured Saprospiraceae bacterium
TCAATTTTATGTTTCATTTTAAATTTACGGCTTTCGCCTAAAGATAAACTGACAATAACTGGATTGGTACCAAGTTCTTTTTCATCATCTGCATGCCAACCATTGCTATCGTTCCCATTTCTATATAAGTTAGCTAACACGGAATTGAGACTAGCACCACTTGTTTTTTCAAGTTCATTTTTTATAGCCAGCAAAGTATCTGTCCATTTAGTAGGAATCATTTTTATTCCTGAATAACTATATGATTTTCCTTCATCTCCATACCATGCTTGAAGTCTTGGTACATTGTGAACTTTACCGAACATTTTAATCTTATCTTGTTTCCACTCAAGTGTATCTCTGAGTTCGAGAAATAGTTGATTTGAATGATCTTCTGAATAATAATCTTTTATATAAACTAATTCTCCATCTTGTAAATTAATTACCATGTATTATGTAATATTAAAAATGTGTTCGTTTTACTATTGAAGTAAGTAGAATAAAGTAATGCTATAAAATCTTCTATACGTTAAATTAAAAACATAATTTGCATTTATGAATCATATGAATAAAGTAAATTTAAGCAACATAAGTTTTCACTTATTTACATTTTGTTTTTTCATTATTGTTTTTTCATGTAACAATAAAATTAAATCATCTCAAAATATGTCTGAGAAAGAATTTCATCCAAACTTATGGGCTAATTACAACAACCAAATTTCCAATGGTAGAAACCAGGATGCTCTCAAGGTATTAGATAGCATCTTTAATAGTGCTGTCAAAACTGATAATGACTCGCAAATATTAAAGACATTTATAAAGAGAAACAACGCCAATAATTTTCAAGAAGATGCTTTAGAGAAACAAATAACTTATATAGAATTAAATAAGGAATATTTAACTACAGAAACTAGTAAAGCCATATGCTCTTCAATTTTAGCTGAATTATATGTTACTTATTATCAGCAAAATATGTATAAACTCAGGAACTCTACGAATATTGAAAGTGACACCTATCCCGAATCTATAACGGACTATACACTAGCACAACTAATTACTAAGGCAAATTCATATATGATTCATTCACTTCAAAGTGAGGAAAGTAGAAATACACCTTTAGAAGCGTATGCCGAAATAATTGCTAATCTGGAAGCTAATGGGAAAGCATATAGAAATACTATTTATGATTTATTAGTAAGGCGTGGTATTTCTCACTTTTCGAATCGAAGTTTTTACTTACCTGAATCGAAAGATGAATTTAATCTTTATCAAGAAGAGGCTTTCGCCCAAAGTACTGATTTTATTAGTTATGATTTCAAAAGTGAAGGTGATTCTTCATCTATCCAAAAAGTGATTTTACTCATTCAAAGCTTAGAGAAAGAAAATCAGAAAAACAAAGAAAAATTATTAAACATTGAACTTGGCAGATTAGCATTTGTATATCAAAATAGTACGAAAAATGGAAAATCTGAATTATATACTAAAAGTCTAGAACGACTTTTTAATATGAATCAAAATAGTAATCAAGTATCCACCATAGCAAGTCAACTAATTCAACATTTAATATTTCAAGGAAATAATAAGCTAGGACAATTCAAAGAAGATAACCCATATTTCATCGCAGCAAATGAATTAATTGAGAAAACATTGAAACTTAATCTTTCTAAAAATGATAAAACGCACATTAATTCTTTGAAAGATCAAATTACTAGAGGCAATCTAAATGTTACTTCTGAAACGGTTTATCCTGCAGGAATTGATTTCCCCTTTAATATAGAGTATAGAAACATAATTTCTCTAAAAGCTAATGTATACAAGCTAAGTTTTGAAGACTTAAAATCTTATTATGAAAGCAGAGAACGAAATACAATAAAAGGAACAAAAGTTAAATCATTTGATATTGACTTGCCACAGAGTGATGACTTCGATCAGCATTCATATGAATATGTAATGGAGTCTCTTGAGCCTTCAGCGTATATTGTTGAACTAAAAGCAACTAACAAAGATATAAGCAGTATAAGTCTTATTCATGTGTCAAATATTGCTGCTGTAAAGTTAGAAAGTACCATCCAAGTAATGGATAGACTAACCGGTTTCGCCAAAAACGCTAACATTGATTTGTATAAAAGAGAATGGAAAAGAAATAGTATTAATCTTAATTTCATAAATTCAGTTTCCACAGATACAAAAGGTCAAGCGACAATAGGAAAAACAAAGGATAGTTATCTATGTCACATTAAATCCGATGAAGATTTTCTTTTCCTTAATGATAATTTTTATCATAATAGTTATGGACAGTCGAAAAGAAATACTTACCTCTTAAATTTTACAGATCGAGCTATTTACAGACCTGGACAAACTATTTTCTTTAAATCGATTTTGTATGATAATGGTAACAACACCATAGTATCAAATGAAAATATTTACGTAGAATTAATTGATGTAAATCGTCAAGTTGTTGAATCTAAAACATTAAAGACCAATGAATTTGGTTCAATAAATGGTTCTTTTGATTTACCTAAAGAACTATTGAATGGGCATTTCACTATCAGATATAAACATAAGAAAACAAACACAAATTCTACAAAATCTATTAAAGTAGAAGAATACAAAAGACCTACATATAAGATAACATTTGAAGAGTTAAGTCAAAGCTATTCTTTTGGGAAAGAAATTAAGAGTACAGGAATTGCAATGTCTTATAACCAAGTACCGCTATCTAACCAAAAAGTAAGTTATACCATTGAAAGAAATCAAATTTATAGATGGTATTATTCAAGATATTACAATCCTCTACCCGCTAAAATCATTGCGAATGGAGAAATTAATACAAATAATCAAGGTCAATTCGAGATTACTTTTACACCTGAAAAACCAAAGACAACTTCGAACTACAATAATTTCTCTTACACAATAAAGGTAAAAATCACGGATGAACGTGGAGAGACAAGAACTCAGCAAAATACCATATATGTAAGTGACAAAGACTTTGTTATACACACCGATAAAAAGGACTATAACATTAATGACTCAAAAGTCGATATTAGTCTAAAAAATCAGTCAGGTAAAATAATTAATGATAACATCAAACTAGAATTATATAAACTAGATACTCCAGATCGTTTTTTCATTAATAAGAGTTGGAAATCAGAATTTAAATCCATTTCTAAAGAAAGCTATTATAACCGAACGAAATATTATCCTTTTAGTGATGAAAATAAGAAAGAGAATTTAGCAATTTCAGAAACTACAATACAAAAGAGCATTGCTATTGACTCGCTATATAGTTACGATTTTTCTAACATTGAAAATGGAATGTATAAACTAGTTCTTAGTAGCCCAAGTGCTGATACTGCAACTATTTATATTGACAAAGAAAGTAACTCATTTATAGGAAAAGATTTACTGACTGTAGAGTCGAAAGATCAAATTAACACGAATGAAAAACTCAATGTAGAATTAACTACTGTTGATAATCAAAATGTATATGAAGTAGAGTCAAGACAAGACTTTAACAACACTTTTGATTCATACATTGTGAATAAATCAAAATCCTTAATCTACCCTACTACATTAAAAGATGAAGGAGGAATAAGACTAGACTATTTTACTTATTACAAAAATAGATTCCATCGTTCAACTAAATTCATTCAAGTTAAAGATCCATCCAAAACACTTGAAATGAACTGGGAAACATTCCGAAGTGATTTATATCCAGGAAGTGAAGAAAAATGGAGATTAAAGATCCTTGACAATACAAACAAAGTAGTTCCTACTGAATTTGTGGCATCACTTTATGATAAATCCCTAGATGCTTTTTCAGCCGAAAACTGGACAACTTTTTCTATTGCAACGAATATAAAACGAGTAGATATTTCGCCATTTTCTATAGGAACATCTTATTCAAGAACTGAAAATAAAGAAGAGCAAAGATATGGGCAACTGAAAGCTATAAATTATCCTCATCTAAATACAGAATTGTTTGCATATGCTTCTTCGAATGGTTTAATGAACCATACAATGATGCTTGATGAGGTCCAAACTATGGGAGGAAGAGGTAGAAACATTCGAATGAAGAGAACATCAGCTGATATGAACGCCGTTCCTGCGAGTGCTATGGCTGTAGAAGAAAAAGCAGAAGCTTTTATGGATGCTGATGATGGAGGAGCAGTTGATAATATGCAAACAAGCAATAAAGAGTCTACTTCTGAAAGTAATACTCCACAAGAAATTGATCAAACTTTTATACGTACGAATCTCAATGAAACCGTATTTTTCAAGCCAGAATTAATAACAAATAAAAACGGAGAAATACTGATTGAATTCACAATGAACGAGGCTCTCACAGAATGGAAATTCTTAGGCTTTGGGCACACCCAAAAATTACAAAGTGTAATTACAGAAGAATCTGTTCTCACTAAAAAAGACTTAATGGTCTTTCCTAATGGACCTCGTTTTTTCAGAATAGGTGACGAAATTACCATACCTGCAAAAATCAGAAATATGACTGATGAAGCATTGAATGGTAAAACATCAATTCAAATTTATGATCTGATTACAAATGAAGATGTAACTAGGAAGTTTGGGCTATCAACAAGAGAAAAAACACTAAAAATTAATGGCAATTCTAGTGAACAAGTAGAATGGACTTTAAATGTGCCTGAAGGAATTGAGAGCATCAGATATCAAATTGTTGCCATCACAGATAAATTTAAAGATGGTGAAGAACAAACAGCTCTAGTATTAGAGAATAGAAAATTGGTGACTGAAAGCAAAGTATATGTTATCGATCAAAATGCTACAGAATCACTTGACGCTTCATTAAAAACTAGTAATACTATTGCTCCTAAAAACTATACCGTCTCTGTCGTTAGCAATCCTTCTTGGATGGCTGTTCAATCGCTACCTTACTTAATGGAATATAGATATAAATGTACAGAACAGATATTTTCAAGATATTTCTCGAATGCCATAGCAAAGCTAATTTTGGATGAAAATCCGCAAATTGAAGATGTCTATAAAGACTGGAAAGATAATAACCAGTTAAACTCTCCTCTATCGAAAAATGAAGAATTAAAATATGCATTAATTGAGCAATCGCCTTGGGTGCAAGATGCATTAAGTGAAGAGGCTCAGATGGAGAATCTATGTATGCTTTTTGACAAGGAAAGAGTTGTCGCTGAGTTGAATGCTAATAAAGATATCATTATCTCTAGAAGTAATGGAGGTGGTTTACCGTGGTTTCCGGAAGGTAGACCAAATCCATATATTACTCAATATATACTTCAAGGATTCGGTCAATTAAGAAAAATAGGGGCAATTGGTACTGATCAGGAATTATTGTCATTTTACAAAACAGGAATGCGTTTTGTTGAAGATGCTCTTAATGAAAGAGAAGCTAGATTAAAAAGCAAAAACTATGTATCACCTCTTAACATTCACTTTCTATATACAAAATCCTTCTTTCCTGAGTTATCATTGAAGGCTAAAACTGAACAAAATGTTAAACGATGGGAGAAAATAATTAAGAAAGATTGGCTTGAATATAGTTTATTAAATAAAGGTCAATTAGCCATTTATTTTCATAGAACTGGAGATGAAGAATTTGCTAAAGTCATTCTTGAAAACCTACGTCAAAGATCAATTTACAAAGAAGATATAGGAAGATACTGGAAGGAAACAAACGGTTACAATTGGTATCAATCCAATCTTGAAGCTCAAGCTATTTTAATGGCGGCATTCGAAGAAATAGAAAAAGATATTGATTTTGTTGAAGAGCTTAAACAATGGTTATTAGCAAATAAACAAACTAATAAATGGAATTCTACTAAGTCAACTACTCAAGCCATTTATGCAATCCTTGAAACAGGTGAAAATAAGCTTGCTAATCAAGATCTTGTAGAATTAAGTGGCATTGACACAGATAAAATTCAACAATCACCTATCAAGAAAGCTGTGGGAGAATATAACGTAAGATACTTGGAGGAAGAAATAGCCTCTGTTCCAAATAGTATTCAAGTTACTAATCCAAATTCGAATAAAGCTTGGGTAAGTACAACTTTTCAATACATCGATGATCTTGATAAAATTGATAACTATCAGGAGACGCCTTTGAAAATTAAACGAGAACTATTTGTAAAAGAAAGGTCAGACCGAGGTGATGTACTTACTCCATTAAAAAACAATACAGTGAATGTTGGGGATGAAATTGTAATTAAACTAACGCTAGAAGTCGATAGACCAATGGAGTTTATTCATCTTCAAGATTCAAGAGCATCGGGAACTGAACCGAAAAATGTAATAAGCGGATATAGGTATGAAAATGGTTTATATTATTATGAAGAGACGAAAGATGAAGCTACTAATTTCTTTATAGATAATCTTCCTAGAGGAACTTATAACTTTGAGTATGAAGTATATGCAAGCCAAAAAGGAGATTTCTCTGCAGGTTTAGTAATACAATCCATGTATGCGCCTGAATTTAATGCTCATTCTAGTGGGATGAGAATAAAAATTGAATGATATTTGGGTTGAATAAATCGTTAGAAAATGGAAGCTATTCGAGATTTTTTGCTCGTACAATTAGGTGAGAAAGTTGATAAAATCACACGCTATGCGGGTGAAATTAATTTGAATTTCAAATGCACTTTCTCGAATAACAAATCCTATAACTTAAAGTTATTCCATCCTACTACCGATCCACAATTCGTTGATTTCTTAGCGAAAGTACACCTTCATTGTAACACTATAAACTACATTCACGTAGCTAAAATAATACCTTGGAAAAGTAAAGATTACATTCACAAAGTATCTTATGACGGTGAAATGTATCAAGCTATTTTATTGGATTGGATTGATGGAAAATTACTCAGTGAAATCGAATATCATCCACAAAAGCTTCTATATAACTGGGGCGAATTATCTGCAAAATTGCAGCAAAGTCTCGATAGTTTTGAACATCCATATTTAGAAAGAATTTTTGATTGGGATTGCTTACAGCTTGAGCTTCATAGAGACAAAATTCAGTATTTAAGAACAGATCAAGAACGCGAATGCATTCATGATATATTCCATAGATTTTCGCAAAAAAGCACAGAACTAAAGTCCTTACCCAAAGCTATAAATCACAACGACTTACACACTGAAAATCTGTTAATTAGATTTGATGGCTATGAGCCCAAGCTCGAAGGGTTGATTGATTTTGGTGATGTATTGAAAACGGCAAGAATATGTGAGATAGGAATTGCGTGTGCATATGCTATGATGGATAAAAAAGATATCCTAAGTGCCGCAGGAAATATTCTAAAAGGTTATGCTTCACATGTCAAACTTCAAGAGAATGAAGTAAAATGTATTGATTTATTAATTCGGGCTAGATTAGCAATATCTGTTTTGACGAGTGCAAAAAAACGAGCAGATGGTGTTACGGAAGAATATCAATTTATAAGTGAGAAAAAGGCTTGGGAAGTTTTGAAAAAACTGGGTTCATTCCCAAAGAATTTCATTCATTACTATTACAGAGCTTCAGTAGGTCTTTCAGCTCATCCCAATGAAAAGAAATTTAAAGAATGGTGCGAAAATAATACTTCATCATTCAAAGAAGTAATTAAACTAAATCCCAACAGCTCAGGCCATATTGACTTAAGTGTATCATCAAGTGTTATACCTTCTACTGCTGAATTCGAAAATATAAACCAATTCAATAAACGAATTCAAGCTTTCAAAGAAGAAAATAACTTTGTAGCAGCATATGGAGGATATGGAGAGATAAGACCTTTTTACACGACTGATAACTATGAAACAGAGAATGATCAGGGATATCAATGGAGAACACAACATCTTGGATTGGATGTATGGACTGATCTTACAGACGGAAATGGAAAGCGAATTGAGATCAATTGTCCATATGATGGTGAAATAATTTGCTCGCATAATAATGATTTAACTTGTGATTATGGGGGAACACTTATCATAAAGTATAATGCAGAAGACTTTAGCTATTATACGCTCTACGGACATTTATCATTGGATATTTAAGAAATGAGT
>CAZMKA010000162.1:0-8014 GCA_964566605.1 uncultured Saprospiraceae bacterium
GCCTATTAGTATGTAATTTGTTTTGAAATACCTTTACAAACCCTTTAAAATACTTTATTATGACAACATTAAGACTAGGAGCTTTGCTCTTTCTGTTTTTTTTATCAACCAATTTTCAACTAGATGCACAATGCTCTGGAGACATTGTTCTTTCAACTCAAACACAAGTGAATAACTTTACTTGTACTACATTTACTGGTAATTTAACCATTGAAGATGATAATGATGGAGTCGATAATATTGTAGATTTAGATCCTATATGGCAAAATGGGATGAATCAAGTAACAACTGCAGTTACAGGTAATTTAATTGTTCTTAATAATCAAAATTTAACTTCCCTTTTAGGTTTAGACGGAATTCGAGAGGTAGGTAGTTTTATAATTGAGGATAATCCCTTAATAACTACATTTGGAGCTGGTTTAACTTTGATAAATGTAACACAAGATTTTATTTTTAGAAATAATGATGCATTTGTAAATCTTATTCAAGTTAATAATTTAGAAACTATAAGTGATGATTTATATATTCAAGATAACGCAAGTCTATTAAATTTTGAATTTGATGCTTTAACATCAATAGGTGGTGATTTTCGAATTGAAACGAATGCACTGTTAACAAGTGGTGCAACTGCTGTTACATCTATTAACAGTACATTTATATCTAGTAATCCTGAACTATTGAATCTTAATTTTCTTTCAGATTTACAAACAATTGATGGGCCTGCTCTAACTTATTTATCTATAGCCAGTAATCCTAAAATTAATGATATTAGCGCTTTTGATAATCTGACTACCTGTAATGGTCCTATTGATATAAGAGATACAGATATTGTTACTTTTAATGGATTTAATAATTTAACGACTATCGATGGATTTGTAAAATTACTGGGAAATAGTAGTATGTTAACATTTGGTGCATTTAATGGAATAAGCTCTTGCGACTATATTGAATTCATAAATAATACAGCAATGAATACTGTATCGGGTTTTTCAAATCTAACAAGTTTGTCTGCAGGTCAATTGCGTATAGATACTTCACCATTAACCGATGGAATTGCTGGTTTTTCAAATTTACAAACTACTGCTGGAAATATCCGTATCAATAATTGCAATGCTTTTTCTGATTTGTCGCCTTTTAGTAATTTAACAAGTGTAAACGGAGATTTTATTTTAACAAACTGTCCTAGTCTTAGTGATTGTTGCATCTTAATCGACATAGAGTCAATAACTAATGGAAGCATAGAATTAGCCAATAATGGTGCATCATGTAATAGTTTTTCAGATATTATTAATGAAGCACCAATATTCGATAATTGTCCCATTGATATGACCTTTTCTACAGATCCAGGTTCATGTTCTACCACAGTTACATTAAATGATCCTATTGTAAATGATAATTGTGGTGTGACAAATTATATTGTTAATTTACAATTTCCTGATGGAGGAACAAGTAATAATAATTCAGCATCTTCAGATATGCCTTTTGAATATGATTTTGACTTAGGCAATACAGTACTAACATTTATAGCAACGGATGTCAATGGAAATTCAACAACATGTGAATTTACAGTGACTATTGAAGATGATGAACTACCCACAGTGGGAGCAGTTGCTGATATTTCAACAAATGTAGATGCTGGATTGTGTTCTTCAATACAAACGATAGTTAGTCCTGCTGTATCAGATAATTGTGGCATTATGACTTATGATCTTATTGTCATTGATGATACTGGACAATCAATATATAATCAATCAACTACTGCCGGGGCCTCTACAGATATTATATTTCCAGGAGGGGTTAATATTTTAGAATTCGCTGCAACAGATAATTCAGGATTTACAGTTATTGAATCATCAACTGTGACTGTGACAGATAATGAAGCACCTACTTTTGTAACTTGTCCTTCAGATGTAATTGTAGGAAATGATCCAGGAGTTTGTCAAGCCTCAGTAACTTTTACTGATCCGGATGTGATGGATAATTGCTCAGTGGCTAACTATACCATCGATCTTGTAGATGCTAATGGAGTAGTTATTTATAATGGATTAAATATTAATGGAGGGTTTGTAGAAACACGAATTTTACCAGTTGGTACAAATAGCTTATCTTATACTGTAACTGATGCAGCAGGACTTGTTACCACATGTGCATATAATATCATAATAGAAGATAATGAAGCTCCAACATGGGATGCTGGAACAAATACATTAACTATTACAGGTGAATGTGGAATAGATGATGCATTGGCTTTGTTAAATGCTAATATACCAGCTGCTTCGGATAATTGTATAACTAATTCCGTTTCAATAGTTTCAAGCAGTTTTTCCACTTTATGTGGTAGTGCTAGCCAAGAGGAGCATATCTTCGAAGCGACAGATAATGCTGGAAATGTTTCCATGCCATTTACGTTAATTATAAATCTAGAAGATAATACAGCTCCAACCATCAGTTCTGTACCTGCCGATGTAACCATTTTCTGTAATGATGCATTCCCTGCTACCCCAGTATTAAGCGCTTTTGATAATTGCGCTGGTGATATGTCAACAAGTATTAATGTTACAGAATCTTCAACTTTCGGTAATTGTACTAATGGTACAGTTCAAGAAGAACGGACTTTTACTTATTCAGTCGATGATGGATGTGGAAATACAAGTTCTGAATCTTGGGTTGTAACTATACAAAATGACTTCATCGTAGATTTAGGTCCTAATGTTGTCATCTGTGATGGTGGAACTACATCTCTAGATGCAGGTCCTGGTAATTCATTTATGTGGTCTACGGGTGAAACAACGCAAACAATCACTGTTTCTACTTCAGGTAACTATTCCGTTGATGTTACATCAATGAATGGATGTTGTGAAGCTGATGATATAATGGTTTCTTTCGATACGAGTCCTACAGCTATTGCTATCGGTGCAGAATTAGACTGTACAGGAAATGCTGTCCAAATTACAGGTAATTCTCCAAATTCTCCAGTTTCTTTTTCATGGACTGGTCCAGGAGGATACACGAGTACTGATCAAAATCCATTCGTAAATGAAGTTGGAACGTATATTTTAACAGTAAGTAATGCTAATGGATGTAGTTCTACAGCAGAGGCAGTTGTTACAGCTAATACGAATGTACCTGATCTTGAGGCTGATGGTGGAACATTAAATTGTGATATAAATTCTGTACAACTTACAAGCACTTCAAGTGTGAATGGTGTAAGTTATGCATGGTCAGGACCCAACAACTTTTCAAGTACGGATCAAAACCCTACTGTTGATGAGGCTGGAATATATACGATTATAATAACTGCTCCCAATGGATGTGTTTCTAGTGCTAATGTTGAAGTAGCAGATGATACTGTAGCTCCTGATATTTCAGCTGCAGGAGGTACAATCAATTGTACCAATACATCGATTCAACTTATGGGTTCTTCGGATACGCCTCAAGTGAATTTTTCTTGGACAGGACCGAATGGCTTTAATTCAACGGAAATGAATCCTACAGTATCTGATGCTGGAGATTACACTTTGACGATAGATGCACCAAATGGATGTATTTCAACTATGACAGTAAATGTAAGTGAAGATACAGCTGAACCTCAAGTTTCCGCTTCAGGTGCAACCATTGATTGTACAGTAACAACTGTTCAAATCATGGGGTCTTCTAGTACAGCAGGTGTAACATATAGTTGGGTTGGCCCAAATGGGTTTACATCTAATTCAATGAGTCCTTTTGTATCGGAAGTAGGAACATATGACTTGACTGTTACAGCACCAAATGGATGTACTGCAGAAGAATCCGTAGAAGTAGTGGCTGATGGTGACTTACCTCAAATATCAGCAGTGGGTGGAACACTAGATTGTAGCAATACAAGTGTTCAATTAATGGGATCTTCTACTACAGATGATGTAAGTTTTAGTTGGACAGGACCTGATGGATTTGTATCGAATGAAATGAATCCTACAGTTTCTAATGCAGGAGAATATACACTTTTTGTAACAAGTACAAATGGATGTGTTTCTGCTTCAACTGTAACAGTCGCTGAAGATGTAGAAAGTCCTCAAGTTTCTGCTACTGGTGGCATGATTACTTGTAATACCCCCATGATACAACTAATGGGATCTTCAACTACTGAAGGTGTAAGTTTTAGTTGGACTGGACCTGGTGGATTTAGTTCTACAGAAATGAATCCTACGATTGAAGTTGCAGGTACATATACTTTGAATGTGATAGCATCAAATGGGTGTGCAGCTGCAAGTTCAGTAATTGTTATTGAAGATATATCTGAGCCAAATGCTTCTGCTGAAGGAGGTGTTCTCGATTGCAATAACCCTGAAACACAATTAATGGGATCTTCTACAACGGAAGATGTATCTTTTTCATGGACTGGACCTGATGGATTTACTTCAACTGAAATGAACCCAACGGTTAATAATGCTGGTGAATATGTTTTAACTGTAACAGCAATGAACGGATGTTCATCTACTGTTACTGTACAAGTTACTTCAGACGGAGATTTACCCCAGATATCAGCTTCAGGAGGAACGATAAATTGCCTCATCACAAGTGTTGAGTTGATGGGATCTTCGACAACTTCAGGTGTTACCTTTAGCTGGACGGGTCCTGATGGATTTACTTCAACCGAAATGAATCCTACTGTTACTGTTCCAGGAACGTACGTTTTAACAGTATTGTCAGACGGAGGATGTGAAGTTACTCAAAGTGTAGAAGTTATTGATGATGCACAAGAACCACAAGTTGATTTAAGCTTAGGAGCGGCAAACTGTGATGAAGGAACACGTATCTTAGTAACAAATAGTAATGTGGATGATTTAGCTGTTAGTTGGACTGGACCGAATGGTTTTACATCGAATGATTTATCACCATCTATTTCTGAAGCAGGAACGTATACATTGGAAACATTCCCTGCAAATGGATGTAACAGCACCCATATGATTACAATGGATGATGATGTTACTTATACTGAAGAGATTAATACGGTAGATATTACAGATGTTAATCCTACAGGTCAAGCTGAAATAATTATTACTGGAGGAACTGGGCCATTTACCATCATGTGGGATAATGGACAGATAGGTACAACAGTAGCTGATTTAACGGAAGGATTCCATACGGTAGAAGTAACAGACGGATTAGGATGCGTTCAAGAATTTACATTTGAAATTAAGAATTTGGTAGCAACATTTAATGAAGAATGGAAGGATGATATCCTTTTATATCCGAATCCTGCGACTGATCAATTGAATATTGAGTTTTCAGCAAGTATCAAGTATTTTAATACGCTTCATGTGTATAATGTGAATGGACAATTGATAAAGGAATTTCCTTTAGATGCAGGCGATGAGAATATTTCATTTTCTGTTCGAGATTGGACAGGTGGAGTATATATAGCAAGAATTTTTGCTGATCAATCATCGCACTCGATTCGATTTATTGTGAAATAATACCAATTCTGATAATATAAGAAAAAAGTATTTTAGAGAGAGAGATTGCCCGAATACAGGGTAGTCTCTCTTGTTTTTTGGGTTCAACCCAAAAAGTGTCCGGAATAGAATGTGTCGAAAGCGCTCAAAGTCAATGTGTATGGATGTTTTAGAGTTGTTGAATATGTGACGGATTTAGAATTATACTTATGTAAGTTCACTGAGAAATTTCTCAGGATCTTCCAAGATACCTTTCGTGATTTTATAGTGATCGGTATCTCTATAATCCACTTCTTCTATCAGGTTTTCACTAAAGGATAGAACGCTTGAGCCAGGACAAGCCATGATGATAGGACTATGGGTTGCAATAATGAATTGACTACCTGTTTTCTGCGCTTTTTCAATGATTATACTTAATAAAACTAATTGATTTTGAGGTGATAATGCAGCTTCAGGTTCATCGATTAAATATAAGCCTCTTCCTGTAATTCTCGATTTGAAAAATTGGAGGAACCCTTCGCCGTGTGACATGGCTTCTAAGTCCTTGGTGTATCTTTTGATTAAAGATTGTTTTTCTCCTTCTATTGGACCCAATGCCAATTTCATATCTCCTCCTGTCCAACCTTCTTTCAACTCTTCCATCTCTTTATCTAAAGCGGTAATCTCATCTTTCATTTTTCGTGCAAATCCTATGAAATCCTCTGCTCGAACAAAAAATCCATGATAAGATTTGTCTTTATATCTCAAGCTCATATAATTCGCTAAAGAATCTGCAGCGGCTAATGAAGCATCATCTTCTAGTCTTTTACTTCCAGCAATAGGCACACTTGATGCTGCCGCAATTCCTTCAAGTAAGGTAGATTTTCCGCTTCCGTTATCGCCTACAAGAAAGGTGATTAAGGAACTGAATTCGACTTGTTCGAGATTTTTAATTAAGGGTAATGTCCAAGGAAATTGATCTTGCTGATCTTCGGGAAAATTACGTAATCTTACAGAGGAAAGTATCATGCAGTAAAAATAGACTTATATGATTTGCTTTTGGGCTTAAAGCCCAAAAAACAACCAACTTATATTCTTATTTATTCAAAATAGCAATCGCATAATTATCCCAACTCATATCCTTCGTTTTCTCAGATACGTTTTCAGGATTCAGCGGATTGTCGAGGAATTTTTCCATAACACGTGCCATGTCATCTGTATTTTCAGCTTCCGCCAAAAGTCCATTAAAACCGTCGTCAATCGTTTCAGGGAAATGCCCCACATTCGTTGCAAGAAGTGGTTTTTTGAAATTATAAGAAAGCGATTCGATTCCACTTGGCGTCGCGTATTCATAGAATAAAACAACAGCATCGCTAACTTGAAAATAGGAAGGTAAATCTTCATTTGGTATGAAGGTATTAACCACCATAGTACGATCTTCCAGCCCATATTTCTTAATCAATTCAAGTGGTCTATAGTCGCCTTCATCATCTTTCTTTTTAAGAAATGCACCCTTGGCAATCCCAAATAAGAAGGACTTAATTTTATTCTTTAATTTGGACTTATCGACAGTATTCCAAAAGGATTCTCCGCAGATCAATAGACTAACATCATCTCGCTTTGCAGCTACCTTGGAAAAGGCTTCTATAGCAAAGTGCAAACCTTTATATTTTCGGATAAATCCAAAGAATAAAAAGACATTTTTGGCAAGTCCATTTTCTTTTTTGAAGTCCTCTATGTTAAATGCAGGATCCGGTTTAAATAAATCGTAAATAGGGTGGTATAACTTGATTACTGTCTTTGGGTTAGGGCGTTTTCCTGTAGTGTTGAATTCGTGTTTTTTACCGAATAATTCATCGAGTTCATCCTTTGTTTTTAAAGCGTGAACGATGTAATTGTCAGCATGTTTAATTCCACGTTTTGTGAGTTTGTTGTCAAGACTAGAACCTTCTTTTTGAATAACAAAGTGCAAGTCAAAAATCACCTCTATGTCTTTGTGTTTTTTCAGCCTTTTGGCAATTCTACCAAGTGGAATACCTTGTATGGCGATTGCCCATTGGAAAATGACAATGTCGGGTTTCAAGTCTGCGATGTATTTCGCGGTTGCTTTCCAGCTAAAAGGATTGTTATAATTAGTGATGTATTTCACTTTTATATTCGTTCCTTCGAGTAGGTCTGTTTTACTACTTTTGTCTACGAATTCACGAGGAACGATAGCTGGATATTGTACGGTCCAACTTACGATATGAACATCACAATCACCTCTTTTATCTAGCGCTTTTGCTAATGAAGTGTTATAGTTTGAAATACCTCCTTTGAATTTGGGTCCAGGCCCAAAGCAGACAATTTTTTTCATTTATTAATGTGGTCTATTATGCTTGTTTTTCACGTTCCAATGCAGCTTCGTACATTCTTCTCATTCCTTCTTCCATTGAAATCTTAGCTTTCCAACCAAGTTTTTCAGCTACAAAATCCATGTTACTATATCTTGAGTGAACGCCTACAGGTTTATCAAGTAAGCACTTAATCTCAGGTTTATATCCGGCGATGTCCGTTAAAACATCGATGATTTCAAGAAATGAAGTTAATCTACCCATACC
>CAZMKA010000163.1:0-7979 GCA_964566605.1 uncultured Saprospiraceae bacterium
TATGCTTACTTATAATTGAGGTTAAAAATCTGTAATTATCCAAAGAGAGTCGAGGAGAAAAGCATGACCAATTGATTCAGCTATAGCCTTGTTGAGCATTTTTCGACGAAGGGTACCGAAGAATAAAACTTAATTTTTTCTGCCTTTATAGGGTTCAATCTGTATAAGTCAGCAGAATATATAAGCTAGTTTACATGGAGCTCAGGTTATAAGGCGTTTTTATTAACTTGACAATAAGAAATACCATGGATAATCCTATTAATGCCAGCAATAGATAAATGAACATGCTATTACTTTCTTGTATTGCTTCCTTTTCATTGTCTAATACAAAACTATTTTCTTGAAGTTTGATTTTTACGCTGTGATTATTAGATTTTTCTAGTGGAAATTGACTTTTAGCAATACCTTCTTTAAGAACAAATAGAGCACTTTTGTTTCTATAAATACTTGCAAAAGATGTATTTATAACTTCAATTTTTTCAATATTGTTAGGAACGGATTCCAAATTAAAAGCAACGGCTGTTTCATGACCTAGTTTTACACTTCCATTTTTTAAGATGACATCTTCATCGTTCATTTTAATGCTAACATTCTCTGTCAAATGATCTATAACAAGCTCCATAAATTCCTCAGGGCTATCAAACGATCCCTCGCCATACTTCTCAGTTATTGCATATTCAAAACCAGTAAGTGCAGCTTGAATTTGCAAAACCCATTCATTGTCTCCTTTGTCAACTAAGACAATGGAAGACAATTCAGGATTGTGTCCTTCTAATCTACTTGAAAAGAAGACTAATAATATTATAAAGAATATTTTTAACCTTTTCATTGGAATATTTAATTTCGAGGGCCCTGTCTTCTTTCAGGTTTCGGAGCATTCATAACTTCTTCTTTTGAAAGCAATCCATTGCCATCAGCGTCAATAGAAGCAAATCTTTCTAAAAGACGTCCTTTTACTTCTGATTTACTTAAAAAGCCGTCACCATCAATATCCATTTTAAATAGATCTTCAACTGATGGTCTTTGACCTCTTTCTCCTCTTTGGCCTCTTTCTCCTCGTTGTTGTGTTTGTTGTTCAGCAGAAGAGTTATTTGACTTTTTTGAACCACAAGAAATAGACAGAATTATCGCGAATACTGCGATTATGATATTTCTCATAATTTAATATTTTATGGTTAGAATTTTATTTCAAATAATAATAAATGAGTTGATTCTATTATTATTGTAAGGCTTCATTTCGAAAAAAGGAAGCATTATATTATACAGTAAGAATCTTTAGGATTAACTTATTAACAGGTTATATTTTCTATTAAATAGGGTATAGAATATCCTTGAGTAAATAAGATTAATGACTTTCTCTTTTCATTCCTTTTCGATTTCTTCCGTCTCTAGGTGGAGGGGTGTTATTGTTTGACATTACCAACCGATCGGTAAATAATTCCATTAATTCTTCGAAAGCAATAATTTGATTAGCATCAAGAGTTGCTTTTAAATCATCAAAGTGATCGTAAGTATAAATTATTCTTTTTCCCTCTAGCTTTTCAATCTTCTCAAGTAGTTCATCTTTATTAATATCAATCGTGTCCTTTGTTAGATTCTTAAAGAACGGTTTTATTAATTCCGACTTTTCTTTATTTATACCTTTCATAAGTTCAGAGTGCATTTTTGCTAATCGATCAAATTCTTTCTGTTGATCTTGATTTAGTTTCAATGTTTCTACTACTTGAGACTGAAATTTAGGTCTTTCGCCTGGAGGAGGTCCTCCTTTTTTTGGCATAGTGAATATAAAAAAAGAAAGAATCAGTACATTCAAAAGAATTAAGCCAATCGTAGCAAACTTGTAAAATTTAACTTGACTCATTATTCATAAATTTGGTAAGGGGATATTAAAGATTGATCATAAACATCAGAAACATTTTCTACAGATTGATTAGTACTGGTTTGTGTATAATTATAAAGTGTAAAAACATTAATAATTAAAATAACTGCTGCTGCTGCTCCAGAAATGGACATTCTTCTAAGATTGATGATTTTACCTTCTTTAGTATTTATTTGCCTATTTATTTTTTCAAATAAATCATTGGGCGGACTTGCTTTAATGTGTCCACGCATACTTGAAAAAACTTCATCAAACCAATCTTCGTTTTTTTCTTGCATGACATTGTTTTTACTTAAGACAGTCCAGTTTTTAAAATCCTTCGGGGTAATTTGATTTTTTATATAATTTCAATAGTTTAACCTCATATAAGTAATTCTGTTTAGTGTATTATACCATTTCTACTTTAGAATTTCACTTATTTTCAAGTTTTTAAAACCAATCTTTATTCCAAAACTATACTGAGCATATAATGAACAAGCACAAAAAAAGCCCCTCGATAAATCGAGAGGCTTGTATCTATAAGAAAAATCTTAATTGATAAAATTCAATTACTGAACTTTAACGAAAGACTTAACTATTCTTGCATTCTCAGCAGTAATGATTTCAAATGAGTAAGTACCTGCTGGTAAGTTCATCAAATCGATTTCTACTTGCTGATTAGTTACATTTTTAACTGTAGTTGTTGACAGGTAACCTCCTCTCATATCTCTTAGGATAATTGAAGCATCAGTTGGTGTATCGAAATCTAGCTCAACAGTTGTTCTGTCTGTTGCAGGATTTGGATATACAGAAACAGCATCTTCCTCTAGAGCAGTTTCCTCTTCAGTATTTGTTACAACAGTAATCACAGTTGGCATATACCAAGCTAAAGTTTCTGCGATATTATACCAACCAACTGCATCTGGATCGTCTGGAATATAAACCATGTTAGCAGTTTGGAAGTAAGCAATTCCAGTTGAAGAACCTGTAAATACAAATCCACCATTATTTGAAACATCCCACTGAATAGCTAGGATATAGGTACTGTTGTTATCTAATGCAACTCCAAGTTCCTCTGTTTCAGTACTTAATAATTGTGCAGGAATATCTGAAAAGTTATCAACTTTTTCAGCAGTAAAAAATCCAAATGCAGCTAAATCCAAGTTAGGGTGATCTCCAGCCGCACCATAATTAGGTGAAGCTTCAAGAGGTGTTAACTCTTCTCCTGTTTGATTTAAAATTTTGAATAATGCTACATTACCTATTGCATTTTGAATAGAATCTTGTGTCTGGTCAGCTCCTGAAAATAAAACATCAGTTGCAAAATATTGCTGACCTGCTGGTAATTCACCTGTTCTAATAATCATTGCTGAGGCATAGTTTCCACTATTGAATGAATTTGCACCTGAAAGACCCTGATTTACAGCAAATAAATCAGCTGTAACAGTTGTTGATTCTGCTAAACCATTGTCACCAGGAACAGCATCTTCGCCATCAGCAGAAGTTACATCGTAAACAATTGCATATGTTCCTTCTACAAGATTAGAAGATACATCCGCTGGTAAAACAACATCTTCGAAAACAACTTCTGCAGTATCACCTACCGCTATCGGTCCACCTGCTTGAGAAAATGAGAAAACTGATGCACCTGCGTCATCAACGATATCAACAGTTACAGTTGTTGCAGTTTGATCCATTGAACCATTATTTCTGAAGTCATACGCAAATTCTAATGTATCCGAATTTAACATAGAAGCAGGAACGCTCGCTGAGTTAAAAGGGTAATACATATTAACACCTACTAAATCAACAGCTGGTGTTTCTACTACTGCTACATCATCAATTGTCCAGAAGTAGTAATTAGCTTCATAAACGAACTTGAATTGAACAGCTGGTTGATTAGCCATTGCTGAAGAAACATTTACTGAAACTTGGCTATCTGTCGTAGTAGCCGAATTCAACGGAACTGAGTTATTAAAATCAATAGGGAAAGATGTCCATGTAGCTCCACCGTCATTTGTTACTTCTATTGAGAAAGTAGATTGAAATTGTCTCATGTACTGAGACCATAAAATTGTTACATTTTCAAAACCTTCAGTTGAAAATTCAGGTGATAATAATTCTCCTCTTTGTGGAGCAGCAGCATCACCGTTACCAAAGTTTCCTTGAATTCCTGCATTGTCTAAAAAGTCAGAATCAAAACTTGCAGCACCATTTGCTACAGAAGCAGAAGCAATTACGCCGATATTTGCAGCATATGCCCCTTCAGTTGCACTACCGTCAGCATCCCAATACCATAAAGCATTATCATTTGGAGATACACTAATTGCAGTCCAGTCGTTAAGTCCACCATCGAATTCTCCGTTTGGATCTCCAGCACCTCCCCATATAACTGTTTGGGCAGATAAAGAACCACAAAGAATGATAGCGAATAAGAGTGTAAAAATTCTCATCATAATCGAATTGTATTTATATTTTTAAATAAGATTTGAGCGCCAATATACTAATAATATAATAATTAACTATGTAATTCAGCGGACGAGATTGAACTAACGCCGACCTTTAAGCATACTATTTTACCCGCGCGGACACATAAGGATAAAATTTCTTCTCCTGTTTTATTTTTATATGCAGCAATTGCGGATACCATCATCACCGCATCTCCCGCACCACAAACATCCACAACGTCAATAGGAATCGATGGTTTGTGGAATGTTTTATTTTCAGATAAGTAAAGAACTCCATGCTCGGATAAAGTGATCAATACTGTCTTCGCGCTAATTTCATTTCTTAATTTCGTTCCTATTTTTTCAACCCAATTTTTCGAATATTTCTTTTCTTTTTCAATTTCTGCCCATTGTTTAAGTTCATTTAAATTTGGTTTAAACAAATCAACATGTTTATAGCATTCAAAATTTTCCTTTTTGGGGTCTACTCCTATGAAAATGTCCTTTGATTTTAATAGAGTTATTATTTCAATTATGTTGGTATTACAAAACACGCCTTTGTTATAATCTTGAAGAATTGCTATATCATACTTTTCTTCGCTTATCACATCGGATATTTTATTTATTAACGTAGATTGAATATCATCATTTATATCTTCAGTTGACTCTTCATCTACTCTTACGAGTTGTTCATTTCCATTAAAAAGCCTTGTTTTAACAGTTGTTGGACGATTATGGTCTTCAATCAAACTTGTTTTAATTCCATGAGAATGAAGAATGGATTCTAGTTTTGTAGCTTTTTCATCCTGACCTACAACTCCAACTAAATGTACATCACAATCTAGTAATTTTGCATTTAGAGCTACATTGGCCGCTCCTCCTACTTCTATTTTATAGTTGAGTTGATCAAGCACTGGAATGTCAGCTTCAGGAGATTTTCTCCTTACAGTACCATAAAGATATTGATCGAGCATTACGTCACCTATAACTATTACTTTAAGATTCATTATTTTGATGTAAGATTCATGATATCTTCTGCAACTTTAGCTGCAGCATTTCTATGTTTTCCTATGAAATCAATTGCAATATCACGTTTTGTTTTGATTTCACGATTACTTGTCCCTACTATTTTGCTAAGAAAAGCAGGAAAATCTTTAGGGTTTTCAATAACTGAAACTGCCTTTTCTTCAATCAAGGTTTTTGCCTCAATAAATTTCTGATATCGAGGACCTATACATACTATATTTCCCTGTGCCAAAGGTTCTATAATATTATGGATGCCTTTAGAAAATCCGCCTCCTATATATGTATAGTCTGACAAGTGATATAATCCGGCGAGTCTTCCTATTTCGTTGATTATAATGAAATTATTTTTAGTTTTTTTGGCATGGGTAGACAGGGGAGGGTTGGGACCCAAAATGTCTTTAAACGGTGCGATTGCTTTTTCCGAAATATCGTGGGGAACGATGATATGGTTGAAATTTGAAAATTTATTTATTGCATTTAAAACGCCTGAATCTTCTTTATGGAGGCTGCCATATATAATGATTTGCTTTTCATTTTCAAATGGTGAATCTTCTTTTACTGTATTACTTTTAGATAGAATTTGACTGATTCTTGTGTCTCCTGTTGTTTTCGTTCTACTAACGTATGGTTGTAATAATTTTCTAGAATACTCATCTTGTGTATAAATGGAAGTGATGTGAGACAAGGAATTCTTGAAAAATTTGTTTTTTAACCCGACAAAATCATCTGTTATTTTAGCTGAAACCATAAAGATAGGTATGGATGCTTTATTAAGTTCATTCAACATATTAGCCCAAAATTCATTTTTTGCAATTACGATAAACTTTGGGTTTATTTCTTTTATAAAAGATTTCATTTTGGAGATTTGGTCAAAAGGAAGATAAGCATACTCATGCTGTATATTCTTTGCCTTCATCCATTCCTCTCCTGAGGCACTAAAGAAACTAATGAAAATAGGATGATGAGGTAGTTTTTGTTGAAGTATATTGATGACTTGAGCAATTTGCTCATATTCGCCAGCAGATGCACAATGAAACCATATACGCTTGACTTTAGAGGCAGTAATTCGCTGATTACGCAATCCTTTTGCACGCGCTCGCCATTTGGGCTTGACCCAAGAAAAAACATGAAAGAATATCACTGAAATAGTAACGGTTAAATTGTATAAAGCTTTTATCATTAATAATAGATATCACTTCCGTCTGCATTTTCAAACAAACTAATCGCCATGCCTACTCTTATCCCACTCAAAACATCAAATCGTATCGTTTCATCTCTTTCTCTTGTATCAAAATTATAAGGTCTAAGGTTTCTTGTTCGCGCTTGAATCCCATTAAATCCTACGAAAACGCGGACGGTATTTTTAGTGCTTACATATTGATAGCCAACGAATTCCTCTATTCCCCATCCTCTAGAAAGTCTATCATATCCATTAGCATATTCTCCTAGAAGTTGATTGGTAGAAGCTGTTTCGTTATTGAAAATGATGTAATGTGTTAATACATTAAGCCCAACTCTTATTCGAATTCCATGAGTACCATAGTTTTCTACTAAAGGAATAAACTTACCTGCATTCAGTCCTACTATAAAACCTCTTTGTTTCATTGTAATAACAGCAAGATCTTCTTGCTGACTTATTAATAAACCGTCATCGGTTCTTAAGTTGCTGATTACATCTTCATTTACAATAGGACCTAGAAACATCCCTCCATGAATTCCTACGAAATAGTTCTTTTTATCGAATTGGATGCCTAGCTCTGGATTAAAACTAGAACCGAATCTATCTCCCATATCTGCGCTAGGTATATCCATGCCATAACGAAAGCTAAAGTCTAAACGATCATAGATTTGGGCATGAAAAATTGTTGAATAGCAGACAGCAAGAAGAATAAGGGAATATCTAATCATGTAACATTTAATTATAGTTGTAAAAGTAGATAGAAAACTTTGGATTATGAATTTTCACAAGTTTAGAATCGCTTTTGTGTTACAATAGACAAATCATAGATGGCTTAAATTTCGATTTTACAGGAATTTTGTTTTACGTTTTCTACTTTAGTTTCTATACTTGGAATAAAGCAAAAAATGTAAACATTTCTGTGGATATAGTGATATTTCCTAACAATTGAATTTAGTGGGAAAACTTGAAAATATGTGAAATTTTAAAGCAAAAATGGTATTACTTAATAAACATGGAATTTAATTACTTTTGTGGTCGTTAAAGATTTATGAAAAATATGGAATTTACTAAAACGATATTAATAACAGGAGGCGCTGGATTCATAGGGAATCACGTGATCAGGTTGTTTTTGAAAAAGTATCCTAATTATAAAATAATAAATGGCGATAAATTAACCTATGCCGGTAATTTAGAAAATCTGAAGGATGTTGATCAATCGCCTAATTATTGTTTCGAGAAACTTGATATAGTTGATAGGGTACAATTGAAAGAAGTGTGGGAGAAATACAGTGTTACTGATGTGATTCATTTAGCTGCAGAATCTCATGTGGATAGATCAATTGAAAATCCATTAGCTTTCATAGAGACAAACGTAATAGGCACGGCGAACCTTTTGGCATTAGCCAAAGAAAAATGGGTCAGTGGCAATCATAGATTTTATCATGTATCTACCGATGAAGTTTATGGT
>CAZMKA010000164.1:0-6668 GCA_964566605.1 uncultured Saprospiraceae bacterium
AGAATCCGGCTTATTTCCCTTTTTTCTTTTGGGCTCGAGCCCAAAAGAAATTTTTCTCCTCTAGATTATTAAAGTACAATCTGTATAATAACTCTAGAATTAGATTTTATCTCATGTTGTGACAAAAAAAATAGCCATCCCCAAAGGAATAGCTATTTAATATTTTCTTTATAGTATTTCTACTCTTCATATTCTTCTCCTAAATCAATAGAGAATCCGAAACGTAACGTATTGTCGAGTGGACTTCTTTGGATTGTTGTAGGAACTAAGTATGAAATATTCATTCCAAGTGTGTTGTATTTCAGCCCGAATCCTAGTGTAAGAAACTGACGATCACCTTTTGTTTGATGTTCGTAATAGTAACCTGCTCTTACAGCAAATTGCTTATCATACCAGTATTCAATGCCTAAGCTATAATATAATTCGTTAAATTCTTCACTAAGACCTCCCGGAGCATCGTTAAAAGATCCAGCGATACCTTCTATCAAGTTCTTTTCTCTAAAGTCAGGAATGTTGTTTCCATTTGCATCCCACTCCTCTTGAGGAGCAGCAGTAGAAATTGGTGTTGGAACAAGAAGTTTATTTATATCTAAAGCAAATGTGAATGAGTTATAATCATCGATATCAAGTTCAAATGCAGTACCAAATCCAAGGTTACTAGGAATAAAATCTCTGACTTCAAGTTCTCTTGTATAAGTTACTTTTGCACCAAGGTTAGTCACAGCTAACCCATAATTAAAACGTCCATCATACTTTCCTACTTTAACATCGTGGTGATATTTAAAAGAAAGATCAACAGCAAAAGTATTAGCAGCTGTAATTTGGATTCCGTTTACTTGTTGGTTACTTGCTAGATTAGAGTAGATGTACTTAGCTGTTAAACCTGCTGCAAGCCTTTCGGAAAGTTTTCTTGCATAAGCAAAACTAACTGCGAATTCTCTCGGAGAACCTTGACCTGTTGGGTTACCATTAACATCAGTGAAATCAATTGTTCCTAGTGAAAAGAATCTTAGATCAAAACCTATTGTTTGTACTTCGTTAATTCTTTTGTATCCAGAAAGGTATGCTAGATAAACATCTCTTAAACCAATAGCATTCAACCATGGAGAATACGTAGCAGAGAATGATAAATCGTTTGAAGCAAAGGCGAGTTTTGAAGCGTTGAAGTGCATAGCACTCGCATCAGCATCAATTGCTATTCCTACATCTCCCATTGCACCTGTTCTAGCGTCCGGATTTATTCTTAAGAATGGAACTGCGGTTAAAAGAGTATTTGATAAACACTCTCCATTTTCATCTTCTTTTAAACATCCATCAACAGGATCCCACACTTGAGCCGAGCTGAATGTGCAAGATAAGATGAATGCAGCAAACAGTAAAATTTTTGGATAATTCTTCATTATAAGTTTATAGTAACGCACTAATGTTATTAAGTAAAAGTGAATTTCGTTGGTTCGACGCACGAAGATACGTTACAAATCTGAAATTCAATGTATATAACTTGAATATAGTTGGTAATATTATAATATTTAATTAAAAATATTAATTTCTACCTTAATATTACAAGTTTCTCGAAATCGCTTTCTTTTACCACATCCTGGGCTTCTGCTCTCACTTTGATTTTGTACAAATATACCCCTCTTCCTAGCTCGCTTCCAAAATCATCTTTTCCATCCCATTTTATATCTGCCACTCGGAATCCTTCGACCATGGAATTATGAAGAATTGTCTTTACTAATTTACCACTTATGGTATAAATATTGATTTGGATATCCATGATGTCTGGTGCGAAATTATGCTCAAACATAAAACACGTATTATCAGTAAACGGATTAGGGTAATTCAATACATGTTCTAAACCACCATCTAAGTTATTACTAACTACGAATTCAGTCATTCCTTCTCCCACATTATTAGCAATATCCCATGCACGTACTTCTATTGTATGCGTTCCTTCTTCGAGATTAATTAAAGGATATCTTACTGTTCCTTGTGTGAAATTATTTAATTCTGATTCATAAAAATCGTTTAAATAATAACTGTCGGATGTTTGATTGTCTAAAATACCTGTAAGGTCATGACCTACGCTTGATCCACTTAAATTGATTCCATTATCATCACTTATTTTAGCGAAGAGTATTGGTTCACTAGTAGTTAATCCACCACTTACGAAGTTTTCATCGTTCATGAATACTTCTACAACAGGTGGTGTATCGTCTTGAATAGAATTGCTGCTTGATCCTCCCACATAAAATTGTTCAAAACTTCCACCAGCTTCTATTTCACCATTAGTTGCATAATAGCTGATTTTTCCTTTTCCTATATTAAATAGAATATCTTTAGGAACAATGAATTCAAGTTCGAAGTCTCCATTGGTCACTTTGGCTTTGCCTTTGAATAGAAGATTCTTTTGAACTTGGAAAGATTTAGCTCTAGAGCCTTCATCTTGTTCAAGAGTTTTTCTTGTCGTTCGTTTATCGAATACTGTCACGTCTATTTCACCATTGTAATCTTCTATTTTTGTTTCACCATCAGCGATAAACCCTTTGATCTTCATTTTACTTAGAGAGCTTATTGTATCTGTTAGGGTTACTGAATCTTGCGATACAACTTGGTCGTTAATTTCACTGGTAACTACATCTAGTTTTGGGTAAAGGAGTTTCATGCTAGGATCTCCCAAAAGAAGAAATTTTCTCGCATTTTCTTTAACCGTATCTCCTTGTGAGGAATTTTTAGCCTGTCGTAATATTTCACCTAGCGTTAATTTTTCACCTTCCTCATCTTCGTGTAATAAAAAGTCATGGACGGATCGAGTCAAACGAGTATTATCATTGGCATACACAGCTCTACATGTGGTAAATAATGCAATACCACCATTCTCGTTTACTACAATTTTTTCTCCAGCTGAAAATATTTCAGGATCATCATAACTTGCAAGACTGCACGTTGCTGTGATAAATAGCGGGAAAGATCTTACATTAATCCAGTTATCAATATTGTCAATCTGTAATACTCTTTCTTGTGCAAATCCAGTAGGACCTCCGTGTCCCATGTAACAAAAAGATAAACTTCCACGGAAAACATTACTATTTATTTCTTCAGTAACATCAGGGTATCTTTCACCTCCTGGAGTCGATATTTGTGTGTATGAATCGAAATATATTTTCTCTAAATTAATATCACTATTCGCTGCCAGAAATTCCTCACTAATTGCATCAGCTGGATTAATATGCAGGTTCGTATCTTCATCATCAGCTAAGAAAACGGATCGTAATTTCCATGGTCCTCTTATCGATAAATCTGTCTCGTATTTTATGATTTTATCTACAACTAAATATGCTTGTGATAATGTACTAACAGGTATTCTTCCTATCGCTAAATCTACCTCCCCTTTAAGATCGCCTCCATCTTGTTCACTTAGTAACCCAAAATAATCATCACTAGGAAAACTCGAGATAGGGCTTACACTACTGATTGATTCAAATACTGGCACAAAATTTACCTCTTCGCTGTTTAATTTAATTCCTTTATAATCATATGTTCCGTTTCCGAATAATATTCCATATTCGAAATTCTCGTCTCTATCATAAATCATTTTAAAAAAATCTCGAATAGCAGTAGGGTCAACTCGCCCACCTGAGAATTCATTGTATACATCTTCTATATCTAAGATGGTTATAGAAAAACCATCTTTTTGTGCTCTATGCTCAGCTAATTTTACTGCAGCAGGAAAAAAGAGTTCATCACTTATTATTAAAATGTCACTTGACATTAAGTTGTGCAGATTTTGATTTTCAATTTTTGTTGCCTCAGTAGGTTGAAATAAATCACTCGCTTTGTTGAATGCTATATATTCATGAAGTCCATTATTTGGACAATCGAAGTACATATTATTTCCTGATGTTGCAGTATTTAATTGGTACGTATCTCCATTCGTTGTAACCTCCCATATAGTAGCATTTTCTGCGTTGGAAATAGTAAAGCTAAAGGCCTGGTCTCTATCTAATCCTACATTGCCGAACTTCACTTGGTTTCCTGTGAATACTAAATTTCTTAAATATTGAACTTCAATATAATCAAGCCATCCTACAGCAGAACTATTCTGTGAGAAATCAATAGAAATTGAAGGATTTCCTTCTGTTAATACAACATCTAAATCCCATTCTCTTATCGAAGCAAATGCAGAATTATATAGACTTGTGCTAACACTCGAAAAATTGACTGATTCAATGTCTGAATTTACTTGGAATTTTAATTGACTTGATGTAAAAGCTCTTGCTGCAAAAGCACCAGAAAATTTAGCATTCGAATTTGGTGCAACATTATTAATATTGAATTTTGAAGAAAAATCTTGAGTTTTAATTTGATCGAAATAATCACCCCACCAACGAACTCCACTTCCCAAAGTATTAAATTCTTCTGCTAATATATTTGTGGTGTTGACTTCGTATCTACTTTTTTCAAGAAATTTAGTTTCATTTTCTAAGTCTGAAGAAGTTGCTCCTGACTGTGTAATTCTTTTTCCTTGTGAACCTATTTTCAGAAACGCATAATTATATATATCGTAAGGATTGTCAAGAAATTGATAATTATCTAGGTCATCATTACTTGTCCAGTATTCAGCACCTGTTGCATAAAAGTATATGGCATCGTTTGCATCAATTTCGCCATCTCCTCCGTCTTCGACTTGAATAGACAATTCTACTAAATCATCCGGTCTTTCATCTGCAATAGCGTGCGGAACAAATCCTCCACGATTACTAAAAATTTGAATATTATCGGGATTTATGTTATCCAAGTCCAAACCAAGTTCATTGGCTAAATAACTGCCAGATAATTTATAAACACCTGTTTGATTTAGTTGTAATTTATAAATATCTCCATCTTTTAATGCGGAGTTTTCTTTATATGGATTTCGTTTAGTTACCTGATTGCTAGGGTAGTGTGTGATTTTAATTGTTGCTCTTTTAATGTACTGTAAGCCCGTTGCAGTTTTTAATATGGGATTGAAAGAAAATTTTGCAAAATGTTTTCTTCTGTTTTGATCGACTGAAGAATGGAAAGTAAGTTGATCGTTTAATTGATTGCTTAGTTGATTTTCAAAAACAGCTTTGTTAATTGTATTGAATGGGCTTTCGCCCAAAACTGTATAATCGACTAGCTCGACGTTCAATTCTCCTGCGGAATTAACTTGATATCTTTTGCTAAATATGGGAGCGAGGTCTTTTGATTGATCAAATGTGGCGTCATCGAAACTTAATCGCGTACTTTGTTCACCCGTAACTAAGTCAACTGTGTAGCTTTGTTCTACCCAGTTAAATGAAACTTCGTAAGTTTTAACTGACTGGCTATTAACTTTAGACGTAAGTCCAAAAAACAATAAGATTAAGCTAACATTAAAAATTTTCATTTATTATATTTTAGCGAGAGATTCATGTTAATATCGAAATAACGACCACAATAACAGAATATTTTGTCGCGAATTTCTATTATTGTCAATTTAGAAACAAACTCAACATATAATTTTTTTGTGAGTTAATTAGTTTATACTTTGCACACAATGTTTTTAAAATTTATGCAGATTAGTAAATACATATACATATTATCCTTCATTTTGTTCTTTTTATTCACTAATGAATTGAAGGCACAAGACCCCATGTTTTCGCAGTTTTATAATGCTCCCTTGCATTTAAACCCTGCTTTAGCAGGAAATACACTTGGTCCAAAGATTGCAATAAATTACAGAAATCAATGGCCTGGACTTCCTTCTGCTTATACAACTTATGCAGCATCATACGATCAATTCTTTAATACATTTAATTCGGGAATTGGGTTTTCAGTTTTATCGGATGAAGCAGGAGATGGAATCTTGCAGACAAATAGAGCATCATTTACATATGCATATTCTATAAAGTTAAAAAGAAACCATTTTGTAAAGATAGGAATAGAACCTGCAATAAGACAATCTAGATTAAATTGGCAAAAATTGGTTTTTGGTAGTCAAATCAATGGAGAGACTGGAGAAATAACACCAGGAGGGTCGAATATCCCAGGATCTGAATTTGAACCTGATAATACCAATCGAATTTATTTTGACTTAGGAGTAGGAGGTGTATATTACAATAAAGTATTTTATGCAGGTGTAGCTGTAAAGCATTTAAATGCACCTGATATACAATTTATAGAAAGTGGAAAATCAGAGTCTATTCGTGGTGTACCAGTGAGAAGTACGTTTCACATGGGTGGACAAATTTATACTCCGATATTAAATTTCAGAAAAAGCAGGGCTTATTTATCACCACAAATCATGTATGTTTATCAAAACCCAACATCTCAACTTTTAGTAGGGGCTTTGCTAGATATTGGTGTCATGTCTGTAGGAAGTTGGTATCGATACGCTTCTACAAATGCTGATGCTGTAATAATTAGTGCAGGATTTGAAAAAGACTTTTTTAGGTTTGAATACAGTTATGATATAACTGTTTCAAATGCCGCAGGTACCGGTGGAGCACATGAAATAGGCATCGTGATGACTTTTGAAGACAGAAATAAACCGACCAAATACAGCGACTGTTTTGAAATTTTTAGGTAACAGTATAATAATTTGGTACGATATTAGTTATATAATCATTAGAATCAAGTAGGTTTGGTAAATTCCAGAACGGAAT
>CAZMKA010000164.1:6678-7938 GCA_964566605.1 uncultured Saprospiraceae bacterium
TTTTAAAGTTTTTTAGTATAAAATTTTGCTAAAATTCTTTGAAATTGATTGATGATTATAAATTTGCAAATTATAAACAAGTAAAGCGACAATGTTGAAAGTATTAAAATTATCTTTTGCGTTCTTAGCTCTATCATCTTTGATAATGAGTTGTGGAGGTAGTAAAGAATCGTCTAGTACAACAGGATGGGAATATAATTCTCAAGAATGGGGAGGATTTGAAAAGTTGGACTACAATGGTCAAGAAACTGGCCCGAATCTTGTGCCAATCGAAGGGGGAACCTTTATGATGGGTCAAGCATTAGAGGATGTAACATATGAATGGAATAATGTTCCAAGAAGAGTTACTGTATCTTCGTTCTATATGGACGAAACTGAAGTAAGAAATATAGACTACAGAGAATATCTCTATTGGTTAGCTAGAGTTTATAAATCGTATCCGGAAGTAAAAATGGATGCATTGCCTGATACTTTAGTATGGAGAGAAGAGCTTTCATATAATGAGCCTTTTGTAAATACATATTTCAGACACCCTTCATTTGATAATTACCCAGTAGTGGGAGTTTCATGGACACAAGCTAAGAAATATAGTAAGTGGAGAACGAACAGAGTAAATGAAGCAATTCTTATCAAACAAGGAATACAAAATCCAAGTCCTGAACAAACGGATAGAGAAAGTTTCGATACAGAAGCTTACCTTGCAGGTCAATATACTGGTAATGTAAGAAAGAATAAAACGGATCTAAAAACTGGTGGAGAGCGTCCAGTGAATTTCAGTGATGGTATTGTATTACCTGAATATAGATTACCAACAGAGGCTGAATGGGAATATGCTGCATTAGCATTACAAGGAAACCAAGCTGCATCTAAGGATGAGATCATCACAGATAGAAGATGGTTCCCATGGGATGGTAACACAGCTAGATATAAAGTGAGAGATAAGTACCAAGGTCAGATGTTAGCTAACTTCAAGAGAGGAAGAGGAGATTACATGGGTATGGCAGGAGCATTGAATGATAAAGGTCACATCACTGTAGAAGTTACTAAGAATTATCCGAATGATTTCGGTTTATATAATATGGCAGGAAATGTTTCTGAATGGACTGCTGATGTATACAGACCATCTACATCTACAACATTAAGAGCTGCAGAGAATCATGACTTGAATCCATTTAGAGGAAATATTTTTGAGGAAATAATACTTGATGAAGATGGAAGGCCAGTTGATAAAGATAGCTTAGGTTATTTAAGAACTAGACC
>CAZMKA010000165.1:0-7907 GCA_964566605.1 uncultured Saprospiraceae bacterium
TTACAACGATCCAATATGAGTAAAGCTTGTTCTTCTATGGAAGAAGCTGAAGCTACTCAGAAAAAATATAAAGAAGAACAAAACGTAGATTCTTACGTAAAACAAGAAGGAAATGATTTTCTTGTATACAGAAAGTCGGACAGTAAAGTACTGAAATCTGTAAATTATTCTCCAGCTGATATTAAAGGAAAGCTTGGTTTGTAATCTTAGCTTAAAATACCTTCCAGTTCTTTTAATGTTCGAATAGAATAAGTTGCCTTTTCGACTTTTCTACTTTTATTAAAAGCATCAAAATAGCAGGTGTCAAAGCCGAAGTCATGACCTCCTTTAATATCAGAAAAAGGATTGTCACCAACCATAAGTACTTTTGACTTATCTGGTTGACCTGCTTTTTCCCAAGCGTATTGAAAGTAAGCGGCGTCTGGTTTTGCTACACCTATTTCATCACTAACAACAATGTGAGAAAAGTACTTTTCAAAATCTACTTTTCTCAATCTCGGGCGTTGAACTTCCTTCAATCCATTCGTTACTGCGATAAGTGTATGGCTTTTACTATATTTTTGTAAAGTAGCTTCTGCGTCTTGAATAAAATGTGGGTTTTTAACCAGTTGAGCCAGATACCTTCTATTAATAATTAAGCCATCAACTTTTTTACCTAACTCTTTTGCAGTATCTTCAAACCTACTCTTTCTAAGTGTTATTCCATCAATTAACTTCATCTCAAATTTAGTCCAAGCAGCATGATTATGCTTGTGATAAACCGCTTTAAAAGCTTCATTGTATTCTTCACCAAGCGCATCCGCAAAGACTTTCAAAGCAATGTTTGAACTAGCTTGAAAATCGAAAATGGTATTATCCAAATCAAAAAACACATGACTGTACCTTGACATTATTTAAGTTTAACAGTTGTAGTTGCAGAGTCGTTATTGATACTGAAAACATATTTATATTCACCAGCTTCAATATAAAGCTTACCATTTTCTCTCTTTTCAATTGCAGACGCTTTTGATAAGAAATTTTTAAGTATAGCAGAGTTTCTTGATTCTATTGTGAAATCAACATTTAAGTAACTATATCCACTTGGGATATTTTCCGTGTATCTCTTTAATGTGTTTCCCTCACTTGTTTGTAATTCGATATTTAAAGTACCTGCATTTTTCGAGTAAATAAATATTTGTCTATCTGATTCGCTAAAGAAACCTCTCCAATTCTTATTACCCCAATTATCAGAAGCTCTTCCTTTTATTTCTTTTTGAACAACTAAGTTGGAAGATTTCGCCTCACTTTGTGCGTATATAGGAGATAAGTCAATTTTATAAATGGACCTTCCGTGAGTTCCTATAAGCAAGTCTTTATCTCTTTCATGAATCACCATATCATGAACCGCTACTTTAGGAATTTCAGCGCTTATTAATGAAAAGTTTTTCCCATAATCGTTTGACAAGTATGATCCATGATCAGTTCCTACATATAATATTTCTGCATAATGAGGATCTTCTTTTATGACATTTACTGGTTCTAACGGTAAATTCATTCCTATTTTTTCCCAGTTCGCTCCATAGTCTGTTGATCGATATACAAAGGACTCGAAATTGTCCCATCTATAACCGTTCAAAGTTAAATATACAGTTGCTTCATCATGCGAACTTGCAATGATTCTACTTACCCAAAATTCATTCGGTAAATCTTTCATTATTTTATCCCATGTTGCTCCTCCATTAGTTGAACGATATACCATGCCATCATCACTTCCCGTATATAATAGACCAAATTTTAACGGAGATTCACTTATCGATGTCAATGTTCCGTATGCCACATCTCCTTTTCGACCTCCTGCAGTTAAGTCAGGTGAAATTGCCTCGAAATCTCTTCCTTGATTCATAGAACTCATTAATTTATTACCTCCAATGTAAAATATATCTTGATTATGTGAAGACAACATTACTGGTGTTTGCCAATTCCATCGATAAGGCGATTCACCAAGCTCATGTTTTGGAGTGATGTAGCTTCTGTCGTTAGTTTCTGTATTTATTCTGAAATAATTTCCGAATTGGAAACCAGTGTAGACAGTTTTATTATCACGAGTGTCAACAGCAATTTGCATTCCATCTCCTCCCATTATAGAACGATATGGGTATTGTCCTCTTTGATGCCAAGAAACGCTTTCTTCATAATTATTACTTCCGAACCATACACCATTATCTTGTAACCCTCCATATACATTGTAAGGTTCTGCGTTGTCAACATTTATAGCATAAAATTGACCAACAGTAGGAGAGTTACACTTAAAATAATTAGCTCCTGAGTCATAAGAGATGTTTACTCCACCATCGTTTCCATTAATAATGTGTTTGATATTTTTTGGGTTAACCCAAAGGGCATGATGATCAGGATGCACATTTTCTCTTCCTATATTTTCAAAGGTTTTACCTCCATCATCAGATCGAAAAAGCGGTACTCCAGCAATGTAAACTGTTTCAGGATTATTCGGTGCAGCTTTCACTAATCCAAAGTAATAACCATAGCTATTATATACTCTAGGTAGTAAATCTTCATGTGTTTTATTCCATGTTGAGCCTCCATCATTACTTCTGTAGAGAGAGGCACCAATTACTGGCGTATCAAATAAAAGACGGTTTGCATCTTCTAGATATATTGCAATGTCCGATGGTTTTAATTTTTGATTAGCAATCATCTTTTTTAACGATTCACCAGAGTATTTATCTGGAAAACAATTAGATGAAAGGAATTCATCTAACTTATCATTATCAAGAGCAGCGAATCAAGAAGTGCATATAAGACAGCATTGCCGTCTTGATTATATGCCATGCTTAAACCAATTCTTCCTGTACCTTCGGTTGACGGAAAACCATTGTTTCCTGTAGAGTTTAAACTCCAAGTCATTCCACCATCAGTAGATTTATAGATGCCGGATTCATTACCTGCCTCGATGAAATTCCATGCTTTACGGTCTCTTTCCCAAGCAGCAGCATAAAGGACTTTATTATTTCGAGGATCTTGTATCAGATCAACAACTCCTGTTTTGTTAGAAACAAATAAGGTTTTCGACCAAGTATTTCCTTTATCACTACTTACAAAGACACCTCTTTCATCATTTTGAGAATATAAATGACCTAGAGCAGCAACGTAGATTTTATTTGGATTTTCCTCATCTATTATCACTCGACCAATATGATGTGTGTCACTTAATCCTTTATGTTCCCACGTTTCACCCCAGTCTGCACTGTAAAAAACACCAACACCGGAATAAGAAGATCTACTTGAATTCACTTCACCTGACCCAAGCCATATTTCACCTGATTCCCAATTAACAGCAATATCCCCAATTGTCATCACTATTTCTTGTTGGAATAAAGGAATAAAAGATGCTCCATTATTAATGGTTTTCCATAAACCTCCACTTGCATAGGCAACATAAAATTCGTGAGGTGCATTGGGATTTACATCTAGGTCAACAACTCGTCCACTCATTACCGTAGGACCAATATTTTGGGCTTTGATGTTTTTATAAATGCTTTTAAATGCATCACTTGATTTAATCTTAGCACTATTTAAACGACTTTCGGCAGACGTTTGAGAAGGAAAGTTTTGGGCTGCAAGCCCAAAAGCAAAAAGAAAAATAACTGTAAAGGATAAAAATCTCATCTTGTTTCTTTAAATATATTTACACTATTTAGTTCATAATGTGTTGTTATATATGCCAAGCTAAGTATTAAAATTATATTTTTGAAATAAAAGTTTAAAAGATAAGTGAAGGAAGTTGAAAATGTGTTACTTGACGTAATTGTTTCAGGTGCTGGCCTAGCTGGGTTAACGGCAGCTATACACTTAAGAAAGAAGGGTTGGAAAGTTCTTTGTATTGAAAAAAACGCTTTGCCAAGACATAAAGTATGTGGTGAATTTCTATCTAATGAAATTAGAGATTATCTTATTTCTTTGGGGTTTAACCCAAAAAAACATGACAGTGCTGAAATAAATAAATTTACTCTATATAGTCAGAATGGCAAGTCTATTTCTCATAAACTTGATATGGGAGGATTCGGCATTTCGAGGTATAAGCTTGATAAAGAACTTTATGATTTAGCTTGTAAAGAAGGTGTTGTTTTTGTCCATAATGAGATAACCTCTTTAATAAATAAAAAAGATTCCAAAATAGCTGTCTGTCTTAATGGAGATCATTATTTGTGTAGGACTTTTGTATCTGCAACTGGTAAACGATCGAAACTTGATGCTAGTTTTAAAAGACCTTTTATAGAACAAAGAACTAGCTGGATGGGTGTCAAAGCGCATTATAAAGGAGAATGGGAAAATGATAAAGTTGCATTATATCAATTCGATGGTGGGTATTGCGGAGTTTCTAAAGTTGAAGATAATGTTATTAATGTATGTTACTTAGTAAACACTAGTGCTTTTAAGAAGGTAGGAGATTTGAGACGATTCGAAGACGAAGTTATGTGTCAAAATCCAAATTTCAATGAAGTTTATAGAAGACTAAATAGAGTGATGGAAAGAAAGGTGATTAGTCAAATATATTTCGGTAAAAAGGAAAAAGTTAATGATCAAGTTGCATTTTTAGGTGATGCTGCAGGAATGATTTTCCCATTGGCCGGTAATGGTATGGCAATAGCGGTTCACAGCGCGAAAATATATTGTGATCTAATTGATGAATTCTTAAAAGGGAATAAATCAATGGAGGATGTTGAAAGGCTTTATGAGAAAAAGTGGCTTAGTTTATTTAACGCAAGAATAGTTAATAGTAAACGCCTTCAATTACTCATGGAAAATTCTTTATTGTCAAAAATCGCTATTAATATGTTGACTTACATTCCTTTCGTATTTAAAAGAATAATAAAAGGAACACACGGAAAAAAAGTAAATGTGTTTAATTAGATTAAAGTATCAAAAGTTAAAAAGCTGTTTTGAAAATATAGTTTTGTAGAAAGTAAAAATGAGAAAGCCACCTATTATAAAAGATATTAGTAAAAGGTCGAAAGAACTTGAAATTCTTGATGAGGAAAATGATTTTTCATCTGGTGAAATTGATGCTATATATGAAAATATAAATCAAATTAATAAATGGTTAGGTGGAGATAAACCTACATTGAATGCAATTAAAAGATATATTAAGAAGAGTAAAAAAGAAGAATTATTTATTATCGACATAGGCTCTGGAGGAGGAGGAATGTGTCGAAATGTATCAGATTTACTTACTAAGTTAAATGTAAAGCATAAAATAATTGGTCTTGATATTAATGATATGTCTTTAGATATTGCAAGACAAAGATCAAAAGCATATGAATCTGTTTCTTTTGAGAAAATAGATATTTTTAGCAAAGAATTTATAACCTTAAAGCCTGATATTATTCTTTCTACATTGACATTTCATCATTTTAGTGATGAAGAAATAGTGAAGTTTCTGTGTAATTGTTTTGTAGAAAATAAACCGTTTGTAATCATTAATGATCTACATAGATCTAAATATGCGTTTTATCTATTCACCCTTCTAACTAATGTAATAAGGTTCAATTATATTAATAAGGTTGATGGATTAATTTCTATCTTACGTTCCTTCAAGAGAAGAGATCTTGAAAGATTTGATAAAAAAATAAAGACTACTTATATTGGACTGAAAAGTTCAATAAAATGGCGTTTTGCCTTTAGGTGGTTATGGATAATAGAAAGTAAATGAGTGTGAAAATTGTAACAGCTACTAAAGCACTTCCGCAATACAGTAGACCTACATCCGAGATCATTCCATTTTTAGACGTGTGGATGATGGGACAAGAAGAACGATTTCAAAGAAAAGTTAAAAAGATTTTTGAAAATGCTGCTGTAGATAAACGCTATTCAATTATGTCTCCTGAAGAAGTGTTTACGAATACTTCGTTTGAAGATAAAAATGAAATATACGCTAGAGAAGTTAAGAAGCTTGGTAAAGATGTACTAGAAAAAGCGTTGAATAAAAGTGGGTGGAATGCTGATAGTTTAGATTATATAATTACCGTAAGTTGCACAGGGATAATGATACCTTCTCTTGATGCATTTCTTATAAATGATTTAAATCTAAGACAAGACATAGTAAGATTACCTGTTACAGAAATGGGATGTGCCGCAGGAGTATCAGGGACTATTTATGCGAAGAATTTCCTTAAAGCGAATCCAGGAAAAAGAGCGGCAGTTATTGCCATAGAATCTCCCACAGCTACTTTTCAGCATACTGACTTTTCTATGGTTAACATAGTTAGTGCAGCTATTTTTGGAGATGGAGCAGCATGCTTGCTTTTAAGTAGTAAAGAAGAGGACAAAGGACCTGAAATCGTAGATGAAGCAATGTATCATTTTTATGATGCAACAACTATGATGGGCTTTTCTTTGCGTAATTCAGGTTTGAAAATGATACTTGATAAAGAAGTGCCGGACAAGATTAAAGAGCATTTTCCTAATATTATTAATCCATTCTTGGAGAAAAATGGAATTGGTATAGCTGATGTCAATCACTTGATTTTTCATCCAGGTGGTAAAAAAATAGTTCTTACTGTTGAAGAATTATTTGGAGCAATGGGTAAAAATATAGATGATACAAAAGAAGTACTTCGCCTATATGGAAATATGTCTAGTGCAACCGTATTGTATGTTTTAGAACGCTTCATGGATCGAGGAGTAAATAGTGGAGAATATGGATTAATGTTAAGTTTTGGGCCAGGATTTAGTGCTCAACGAGTATTGTTAAAGTGGTAATATGGATGATTTAACTGGAAAATGGGGCATCATCATAGGAGGAAGTTCAGGGTTAGGTTTGGCTTCCGCCAAAAAACTAGCTTCTCATGGCATGAATCTTATTGTAGTGCATAGAGATAGAAAATCCGATATGTCCCAGATAAATAATGCCTTTGATGAGTTAAGAAAATCAGTTCAGTTAATTAATTTTAATGTAGATGCTTTAAATGTTACTAAAAGAGAAGTACTAATAAAAGAGATAGCCACTATATGTGGTGAATCGTCTATATATATGTGTTTACACTCTTTAGCGAAAGGGAATTTAAAAGAAATATCAACAGAAAATAACACTTTGAAATCTGAGGATTTTGCATTGACAATTCATGCAATGGGAATCAATTATTACGAATGGGTTATGGGACTTGTTAGTCACAAGCTTTTCAGTAGTAAAGCTCGAGTTATAGCCTTTACTAGTGAAGGTAGTCAAAAAGTTCATCCATATTATGCCGCTGTTTCTGCTGCAAAAGCCACATTGGAATCCATTTCTAGGTCATTAGCTTTAGAACTTGCACCACAAGGGATCACTTCAAATTGTATAATGGCGGGAACAACAGATACAAGAGCTTTTCGAATGATACCGAATAATGCAGAACTTGAAGAATGGAGTAAAAAAAGAAACCCTTATAATCGATTAACAAAACCGGAAGAAGTTGCTGATGTAGTCTATTTATTATGTAGACCTGAAGCGGACTGGATAAACGGTGTAGTTTTAAAAGTTGACGGAGGAGAACATCTTAGATAAAATGGAGGATTGGATTAAAGACATATTGCCTTATGGGAAAGATTTTCTTTTTGTAGATGAGATTATAGAAATTAGTGAAAATGGAATCACTGCAAATTATCTATTCAGAGAAGATCATTCGTTTTATGAACATCATTTCATAGATAACCCCATAACTCCGGGTGTACTATTGACAGAATGTGCAGCTCAAATTTCCTTAGCATGTTTAGGCGTTTATTTACTAGGAAAATCATATGATTTTAGTGGATTTAAATTTGGAATGAGTTCAGCAAATGTCGAATATTATATTCCAGTACACAAAGGAAGTAAAGTGACAGTTATCGCTGAAAAACAATACTTTAGATTTGGTAAGTTGAAGTGTACGTTC
>CAZMKA010000166.1:0-7865 GCA_964566605.1 uncultured Saprospiraceae bacterium
TTCATCATTAAATATTGGAAACGTTCGTTCATCGTTAAATATTAGAAACGTTCGTTCATCATCTGAAGGGAGATATTGTCTTAAGGTGAAAGAAATTTTCTTGTAATGTATGTAAAAATTCAAAACTAAATAATACGATTCCCTACTACTCATTCATCTTATAATTTGGGCTTAAGCCCAAAAATCACCAATACATACGACATAGAAAAAGCGGTGTCCGTGGTAACAAAGTTCTATCTACAAAGCTTAGTTCAGGTTCTCCGCCATTATTTGGATAATCTAAGTAATAGCCTCGGTCAAATACATTTACTCTATTCAATACATTTATCATAGATAAGGAAAGTTCTACTTTAGATTTGCCTAATATTTCAAAACTTGGTCTATAATTAATACTAAGGTCGACTCTAGCATAATCTTTTAAACGATCATTGTTAATTGATTCAAAATGAACAAGATAAAAATATTCGTTATCATCTTCGTCATATATTTCTAACACGCCATCAGCCCTAGAAAACGGTATACCAGATCGATAATTTCCAATCAATGAGAGTTGCAATTGCTTATATGTATAACTACCCGTAAAATTCACATTATGTCTTATCTCGTTCGGAGAAGTAAATTTAGGTTGAAAAAGCTCATAGAAATTGTAATTGTTTCTATTAAAAGAATAATTTACCCAAGTGTCTAAATTTTTCCACCTTCTTTTTATAATCACAGATATTCCGAGAACTTCAGATTCTCCAGTTGAAAACTCAAGTGTAGGAATGACTTCAAAAGTTGGAGAAAGGGTTGTTAATCCTGTGGTTATATTAAAGTAACCCTCTATATCGAAAAGCCAATTTTTATCAATGTAATTCATTCCAAAAGCGATTTTCCTTGCTTTTTGACTTGAGGTTCCTTCTCTACTATTTAGAACCCACAAAGGACTTTCAACTTGAATTGTATTCGCATCAATTTCTTCCAGCTGGCTAATAAATTGATGAAAAATTCCTGCTTCTGATTTTAATTTGAGTTTTTTAGTTATAAAATACTGCATACTAATTCTTGGAGATTGATACCAACGGTCTTGCTGTGCAAAATATGTCGACCGTAAACCTCCACTAACATGAATGTCTTTGTAATTAAAATTTGTTGAAGCATAGAAGTTATGAAAAGTTCCTTTTTCATTATCAAAATCTTCAAAGATGGGTTCGTTAATATTTTTGTTTACAATATTGAAATTCAGTTTTTTAACATTGAAATCATATCCAGCATTAAATTGGAAAATGGGGGTTTTATAACTAGAACTAATAATAAAGTTGTTATCAATAATATCGTTAAATTGATTGTATGTAGCTAAAGTATCTCCTAATTCTTCAGCTTCAAAATTATAAGCATTTTCATAAGTTGATTGTACAAATGATATAGAACTTGTTAACTTATTATTGATATTCCAATTTACTTTAGTTTTAACTGCTTCAGAACTAGCTCTTAGATTGTCTTTAGTATTATATGGATCTTCAGGAAAAGATAGATTATATTGAAATACTTGATCATTTTTATAATATGCTGCACTAATCAAAATATTTTCAATAGGTTCGTAAAGTATTTTAGCATTCCAATCATGAAAATTTATACGTTGATCTACAATATTAAATCCTTCTTCTATTCCAGGATTATTATCATCAATTTTAGATAATTGAAACACTTTGTTAGTATAGTTTTCCAATGGAGGAGAATAATAAAGGTCACTTATACTATTTCTACCCGAAAGAAAGATTTTTAATTTTTTGAAAAGAACAGGAGTTTCAACATTTATGTGAGCTTCAGTTAAACTTGTACCTATACTTCCACTTCCTTTTGACTGAAGTGAATCAGATAAAGAAATGTCAATAATTCCACCAACTCTATTATCATATTGTGGGTCATAAACTCCTTGATGAATTTCTACATTTTGAATAGAAAATGGATTTATTGCAGAAATCATCCCGAATATATGACCAGGCTGATAAATTGGTATTCCCTCCCAAAGGATAAGATTTTGATCAGATGTTCCTCCTCTAATTTGCAAATTGGTGGCACTTTCATCTAAACTACTTATCCCTGGAAGGAATTGAGCAGTTTTTAAAATATCATGCTCTATCATAGAGTGTTGCTTAGACAGCTTACTATAATCCATAATAAAGCCATTAAATTCAATTTCTTCAGTTATTCCATCAAGAATAAAGTCAGTTATTACTATGCCTTCACCAAGTAAACGAGTATCTTCATACATCTGAATGTTTGAACATTCTATTTGATTAAAAGATTGCACTTGTAATTCTAAGGTCTCGTAGCCAATATAACTAAATGAAACATTTTGATTTTTATAAGACTTTATTGTAAAATCAAAGTACCCAATATTATTGGTTAGGGTTCCTTGTGTGGTATTATTAAGAAAAATATTTGCTCCTATTAATACTTCCTGCGTCTTATTATCTTTAAGGTATCCACATATTCTGTAGTCAGAAAGCTCAGGCATAAAAATTATTATGGCTGTTTGATTTATTGTAAATTCTAAAGGAGTGTCATAAAGAATTTTATTGATAAATTGATCATTATTTGAAAGATCTAAATTTCCAGTAAAATAATAAGGAGTTAAAAGATTTGGGTCATAATTAAAAACATACTCAGAATTGTCTTCAATCATTTTTAGTACTATATCAAGTCTTTCATTTTCGAAACTAAGTTGGTTTTTTTGCGCTTGCACCCAGCCTGGGAATATTAACCCCAAGATGATAAGTACTTTTATACACTTAAATATGATTCCTTTATTCAATAATGACTTCCTTTTTATCTTCTGAGATTGAAAAATTTAAATCAAGAGGTTTACAAACATTAAATAATGCAGCATCTAAATTATTATGCATGAATATTCCTGAAAAACGCTTAGTCATTTTAGGTGCTTTTACTATGATATCATACTGTCTTTCTAATTCTGCAAATACTTCATTAATATTCTCATCAATAAATCTCGATTTCTTTTCTGTCCATAGCGGAGAAACGTTAGTAATAGTTTCTTTCTCTCCAAGGATACCATCTATAGTATAAACAGCCTCTTTTGCCTTTAAAATAGTTTGATTATTACTTGATCTTACTTTTACGCTTCCTTCATAACATTCTACAATCAGTTTTGATCCCCACGACCGCACATTAAATTCTGTTCCTAAGACTTCTATTGATCCATTTTTAGTTTGAACCATGAAAGGTGAGCCTTTTTCAACATCAAAAAATGCTTCACCAACTAAATCTAGATTTCTAGCCTCCAACCAAGTATCTTCATTATACATGATTTTTGAACCATCATTGATAATTATTGAACTACCATCTATCAAATTTAAATTCTCAGTTTTTCCATTACTAGCAATCATTACATCCTTAGAATCTTTATTTAAATAGGAAAATAGAGTTAATGCCAGTAAAAGAAATAATACAATTGCAACAAACCATAATTTATTTCTGTTTTTTGAAGTTGTTTTTTCTTTAAGTCGCTGTGTTTTTAATTTTTCAAGTCCCTTAACCTTATCATATGCTGGAACCTTTAAAGATTTTGTTGTACTTAGTATCTTTTCCAGATCTTCTATAGCTCCATCTTTCCTTAAAAATTCTAGCTCTTCCTCAGTTATCTCATTACTGAGCCATCTTGCATATATTGTATCTTTATCCATGTTCATTTTTTATATAACAACTAAGTGAATAAAAACCCTAAACTATTTTTGAAATTAATCTTAATGCCTTTAAAGCTTTATGCATTCTTTTTTCAACGGCTTTTACACTTACTCCCAATATTTCAGCTATTTCTTTGTACTTAAGCCCATCAATTCTATTCATTAAAAATACTTCTTTTTGTCCAGGTGATAAATCGTTTATTGCCTTTTTTAGTCTTTTTTCAAATTCAGCTTCCTCTAGTAGAAAATGAGGAGTTTCAACGAACTTATCATTATTCACCTTTCTTTTCTGAAATTTCAATACAACTTTTTTATGTTTTTCTTGATTGAGAAACAAGTTTGTTGCAACTGTAAATAAAAAAGATTTAGCTTTATCAAATGGAACTTTAGCACATTCTTCCCATAACTTGCAAAATGAATCTTGCATTAGATCTTCAGCTTTTTGTAAATCTCCACATTTATAGTACATAAAATTCCGTAAATACTCAGAGTGCTTTAAAAACACTGAGTCAAATACTTTTTCTTCACATACTGATTCTGCCATAAAAATTGCAATTTTTATTTCTATTCAATTCCCCTTATTATACTGTTGACAAGATAACAACTTAAATTTTAATTACAATAAACAGTTTAAACACATTTTTTAGATTTCCGCAATTTTATTTCGTGTTAGGGGTAGGGTAAATTTTTAATTGATTGTTTCATATCAAACAACAATAAAGTATTTTATAAAATAGTCAATTATGAAAAATAGATCTCTTTTAATTTTATCGCTTATTGCTTTACTTTTTGCATCAATTAATGAATTAACCGGACAGAACTTGAAAGTATTTATTATGGCAGGTCAGTCTAATATGCAAGGACATGGTAACACCATTCCAGAAAACATCCCTGGGACTTTAACACATTTCATGGAAAATGGAGGTAGCTCGGAATTTGATTATATTCAAAACAATAATGGAAGTTGGGCTACAAGAGATGATGTCTGGATAAGATATAATCATGAAAACGGAGAACTCTTAGCTGATAATCTAAATATTGGTTTCGGAAGTGAAGAGGATCAATTTGGCCCGGAATTAGGTTTTGGTCATTTAATTGGAGAATATACTGAAGATCAAGTTTTGATAATAAAAACTTGTTGGGGTGGTAAAAGCTTAGCTGGTGATTTTAGGCCTCCTAGTGCTGGTGGAGAAACAGGTGCTTATTATACTTTAATGATTGACAATATTAATGAAGCACTTGATAATATTAGCACAGAATTTCCACAATATACAGCAGGCGAAATTGAAATCGCAGGATTCTTATGGTTTCAAGGATGGAATGATGCGGATAACATTTCATACTATGAGGAATACCAACAGAATTTAATTTATTTAATTTCTGATGTTCGTTCTGAACTAAATAAACCTGAACTTCCCGTAATAATTGGTTTGTCAGGAAATGGTGGACGAACAATAGAGGAAGATGATGGATGGATTAATAAATTACAAACAAAAATAGTACCCGCACAGATTGATGCTGCATTGCATACAGGACATACTAATGTTGCTTATGTAGAAACTAGAGATTTTTGGGTTGAACCAGATATGTCTCCTGAACCTGACTTTCTGCACCATTGGAATAACAATGCAGAAAGTTATTTACGTATAGGAACAGCAATGGGAGAGAAAATGATTGATCTTTTGAATGGTCATGTAAATCCCAATAACATTTCTCTTGGAAATTTGATTCCAAACACAAACCCTGCCTTACCTTCTTCATACAATTTTCAAGAATATGTGTTTCCTGAACCTGATGATCAGGGAAATTGTATGGGAATTCAAAACGTAACTGCTAATATTGAAGAAGTATTTATTGCACAAACTCATCGTTTTCCAATGGGTCATCCTCTGTTATTTACTATTGGTGAAAGACCAGCTCTTTTGCAAATTGCTGTCAGTGGTAATGGTATATCCCCTGATGTAAAAGTTGAAGGATTTATAGATGGGAATAGTCTTGGTACTTTATGTCTAAATGGCCCTTCGAACCTTAAAGACTCAATTGATCTACACTCATCAAATTTTGAAGATTACTTTTCAGTTACTCTACCGAAATCATGGGTGACAATTGGTTTAGAGCTCAGTATCGAAGCTGGTGAAAATGTTCTTTTGTTAACTCAAGAAGACCTTCTCATAAGACCTTTTACAGAACTCAATTTGGTACTAGTCGATATAGACATGATGGATTATAATCACGAACCACATCGAACACCAGCTTTTGATAATTTTATACAAGAAGTGGCATCTTCAATTCCAGCAAGTAAAATAAGATTTGGAAAATTTCCAGGAACTCTAAAAATGCCAAATTTTGCATTAAATAATGCTGATGATAACACTGTTGTAGTTAGCACAGATGAAATGATTGGAGATAATGGTATAAATACTGGAAACCTTAATTTCTTTGCTAATTACGTAGTTGGTCATATGCGTCATTCTATGGGCGACTCTCCGAATACTATATACTTTGGAAATACACTTAATCTTGACCCAGGTGGTTGGGGAGGTGGAGGTTCTTTTGTAAGCTTTGAATACAATGGTATATTCATTCATGAATTAGGACATGCTTTATCATTGCCGCATTGGGGGGATGATTATCGGGTAGAAAATCCTAACCCAAATCAATATTCATATCCATTTGCAGGAGAAGAAGATGGAGAAGCTTCAGGAAGAGGCGATTCATGGAATTTCATTCAAGATACATATGAATTTGTTAGTCCTACTTGTGAAGACGAAAGTGGAGTAATAGGTACTGAAAGAAGTGATTGCATGCAAAGAGGATTTTATTGCACAGAAAAAAGGACAAATGGGCCAGGTCCTTGGGATGGGTTTGGAGCTTTTTCAGCTCATGCTATCAATAATTACTTTATTGGAACAGAACCATATTGGGGGCAAATAGAAGATAGAGGAGAATTGTTGGACTTTCACTTTAGAGAAAATGACGGATATCCTATAGCTTCATTAGAAAATGGTAAAAGAGTTTTTAATAGACACCCTTCACAAGCACAAAATACCTATGCCGAAGAATATATTCGTTTACCTGGTGATGAACAACTAGAGCAAGATGCATACTTAATTTATGGAAGTGCACACTCTACTATGATGGAAGCAAATATAATCTACGACCCTATAAAGTACAATGGAACTATATTACCCGTCCTTGATCCTACTGACCCAGAAATGTTTAGTACACTTCAAAATATGAATTTTGAGGACGCTCCAGAATTTTTTGGTCGAACAAGAGATATCACTTTGAAACTTACTTATATCGATGGCACCGTAAAACATGTTTTAGTTCCCTTTCAATCGTTCCCTAGACCCGAAGATTTTCCTGACGAAAATCCTAGACCAGAATACTTTGTAGTTTCTGTTCCAGCTGATGAGCTTTTATGCAATGTAGAAATGTATCATAGAGATTTTATCGTTCTTTCTGATGCTGCTGCTGAGCCTGGTAATATTAATGATCCAGATCAAAACATTACAGCCGAAAATTTTATGGATGAAGCAGTTTTAATGGCAACATTAGATCATTCATGCAATTGTCCAGGTACTCCTGATTACATTGAGCCAGGTACACCTTGTGATGATGGAAATCCTCTTACAATTAATGACGTTGAAGATGGTTTTTGTAATTGTGTTGGAATTATAATTGGACCATGTGGAGAAATTGAAAATGGACATTTTCAAGAAAACTTAGAAAAATGGTGGACTTGGGGAGCAGAAGCAACATCTATCTCAGGAGAAGCTAATTTCCAAAACATCGATCAAGATGATTCTGGTATAGCACAAGGCCCTTTTGAATTAAATGAAAATGAAACGTACACAGTCTCATTTGAAGCATATGCAGAAGGTCCAAGATCAATAGACGTAATTGTTTATTTAGATGAAGAACCATACACCGAATATTTTTACGAAACGATTATGATTAATACTTCAATTGAAACTTTTGAAAGAACTTTTACTTTAGCTTTTCCATCAACTCTAAACGCAGCAATTGAATTTAATTTTAGAGGAAATTTATCCTCTGTAATTTTAGATAATATTTGTCTTGAACAAGGTTGTTTAGGTATAACAGAAATACCATATAACGGAATCGATGATGACTGCGACGAAACTACTTTAGATGACGATCTAGATCAAGATG
>CAZMKA010000167.1:0-7781 GCA_964566605.1 uncultured Saprospiraceae bacterium
TCTCGTTCTGTGGATAAATTGTGGGTGACGATTTATACATTCCTTTGAGTTATCTCCTAAACATAATTCTAAACCGCTTAGCCTCATTTTCACTTTCAAAATAACAACTCCGAGCTGTGCTCATGCTCTCAAACAAATAATAACCTCCTGCTTCTATCTCAATTGTCTTTTTCATAGTCTTTCTATATTAGTGTAACGACCCCCGCATTTCGTTCCAAAATTTTCCAACTATTTTTAAAAAAGATTTTAAACAGCTTAATAAACAACTGATTATAAATAACTTGTGCAAAATACAAAAAGACTTGTTTTTCATAATAAAACATGAATTCTATATCACTTACTACATAATTCAAAGTCAATTTGTCACACACACCCTCTCTAATCATGCCAAAAATTTAGATTTTCATCGATTTTAATATCCTTAATAGGTACTCGAATGACAACTTTACTTATATTTCAGATTGGTAGCATTTTTGTTATATATAAAGAAGAAGATTGAAAAATTATTCCTTTTAACACACCTTAAGTTATTTTAGTACTTCAATCGATAAAATACATTAAATGACATACGATAATTTTACTATAAAATCCCAAGAAACAATCCTCAAAGCCCAGCAAATTGCAGGAGCTTTGGACCAACAAGTTGTTGATACCGTTCACCTTTTAAGAGCTATATCTGAAATTGATGATAAACTTTTTGAATTTCTATTCAAAAAAATTGAAGTCGATCCAGCTATACTTATCTCTAAAGTAAATAACGAAATTATAAAACTTCCCAAAGTTGAAGGGGAGGCAAAACAATTCCTTAGTAACGATGCAAATGCAGCACTCGCTAAGGCTAAAAAATTAATGAAAAGCTTTAAGGACGAATTCATTTCAATTGAATTAATTCTTATGGGAATTCTCAGAGGTAGCGATGCTGCCGCTAGAATAATTAAAGAAATGGGCGGTAGAGAAGCCGCTCTTAAAGAAGCAATAAAAGAACTTCGAAAAGGAAGAAAAGTTGACTCTCAAAGTTCCGACAGTGAGTACAACGCACTTTCCAAATATGCCGTTAACCTCAACGAAAGAGCAGAGTCAGGTAAACTTGACCCTATTGTAGGAAGAGACGAAGAAATCCGCCGAATCCTTCATATTCTTTCCAGAAGAAAGAAAAACAATCCTATTCTCATTGGTGAAGCAGGTGTTGGTAAAACCGCCATTGTTGAAGGAATTGCATGGAGAATTGTAAAGAAAGATGTTCCTGAAAATTTGAGGTCGAAACAAATTTTCGTGTTAGACATGGCGTCATTAGTAGCTGGGGCAAAATACAAAGGAGAATTTGAAGAGCGACTAAAAGCGGTAATCAAAGAAGTTCATAATGCCGATGGAGAAGTCATTTTATTCATTGATGAAATACATACTTTAATAGGTACTGGAGGTGGAAATGGAGCGATGGATGCAGCGAATATTTTGAAGCCCGCTCTTGCAAGAGGTGAACTGAGAACGATCGGTGCGACTACACTTGATGAATATCAGAAATACTTCGAAAAAGATAAAGCGCTAGTTCGTAGATTTCAAACAGTCTATATTGATGAGCCAAGCGTGGAAGACACGATTTCTATCTTGAGAGGAATACAAGATAAATACGAAGTTTACCACAAAATGGAGATTCTCGACGAAGCTTTAATAGCTGCTGCTGAGCTATCTCATCGATATGTTACCGAGCGAAGATTGCCAGACAAAGCCATCGATCTTATTGATGAAGCTGCTGCAAAATTACGTCTTGAACTAGATTCTGTGCCCGAAGAAATTGACGAAATGCAACGTAAAGTTCGTCAACTCGAAATAGAAAAAGAAGCCATTAAACGCGAAGGAACCAAGAAAAAACTAGACGCGATTTCTGAACAGATTGCTAATGCGAAAGAAAAATTAGACTCGATAGTTGCTGCATGGCAAAGTGAAAAAGAGATTGTTGATGAAATGCAAAAAATCAAGGAGAATATAGAGAACCTTGAACATGAAGCAGATAAAGCAGAACGAGAAAGTGACTATGAAAAAGTAGCAAAGATACGTTACGGTGATTTGAAAGAAGCAGAGTTGGCTTACGCCCAAAAGGAAAAAGAACTCGAAGAGCTGCCAGAAGAAACTCGTTTCACAAATGAAGAAGTTACTGCTAATGATATTGCTGAAGTAATTTCCAAATGGACTGGAATTCCACTTCAGAAAATGATGAAGAGTGAACGTGAACGTTTATTGAAATTGGAAGAAGAAATAGGAAAACGATTGATAGGACAACACGAAGCAGTAATTGCTGTTTCTGACGCTGTTCGTCGTTCAAGAGCTGGTCTTCAAGATTCGAAAAAACCAATTGGTTCTTTCATATTCTTGGGACCAACAGGAGTTGGTAAAACGGAGCTTGCAAAAGCACTTGCTGAAGTTTTATTTGATGATGAAAAAGCAATCACTCGTATTGACATGAGTGAATACCAAGAAAAACATAGTGTCTCTCGTCTCGTTGGAGCGCCTCCGGGATATGTAGGATACGATGAAGGAGGTCAATTAACAGAAGCAGTTAGAAGAAGACCTTATTCTATTGTACTTCTCGATGAAATTGAAAAAGCACACCCTGATACCTTCAACATCCTTCTTCAAGTACTTGATGATGGTCGATTGACAGATAATAAAGGTCGTGAAGCAAATTTCAAAAACACTATTATCATCATGACTTCCAACATGGGAGCTGAAACTATATTAGAAAACTTTGAAGATCTTGAAGCTCTAGGTGAAAAGCATAGAGCTGATATCATCGAAACTACGAAAGTAGAAGTTTTTGATGTATTAAAAGATAGCTTGAGACCAGAGTTTTTGAATAGGATCGATGATAAGATTATGTTCATGCCTCTTACCAAAGAGGAGATCAAAAAGATTGCTGGTCTTCTTCTTAGAAAAGTCCATAAAAACCTTGGTAAACAAGAATTGAAAATGGAAGTGAGCGAATCTGCTTTGAATCTTATTGCTGATCTGGGTTACGACCCTCAGTTTGGAGCAAGACCTCTAAAAAGAGTGATTGAAAAGGAATTAGTAAATGAACTGGCTAAGCAAGTGCTACTTGGAGAATTTGTAGCTGGTGAAACAATTTATATTGGAACTGATGCCAAAGGATTTACTTTTACTGAGAATAAAGGAGAAGATGCTGAACCTAAAGCAAAAAGACAGAAGAAACAAGATGAGAAAAGAAAGAAAATGGTAGATGATGTCTTGAAAGCTTCCAAAGATCTCGATGATGCTGTCAAAGATATCAAAAAAGATCAAGCTAAAAAGAAAGGATCTGATGATAGTCCAAAGACTGAAAAGGAATAAAATTTCTTTATGCTAAGTTTTAATAAATAGCTCATTTCTAATATTTATTTTAGAATTGGGCTATTTTTTATAGCTTTAGTAAATGAATAAATAAACACTTTACATTTTTATGAAAAACACTTTAATCTCACTCATTCTTTGCGCATTTATTTTTTCTTCATGTTCTTATGGCAAGTCAATAGGTCTATACAGGAAGGGTTTGAAAAAAGCAGAAATGGAACAATACCACGAAGCTATTGAAATATTTAATGAAGGAATTTCATTAGACAATAATTTGAAGTTTCTTTTTCATGAAGCAAAAGCAGGCTGCTTGTTTGAGTTGAAGGAATATAATTCAACTTTAAAAGAGCTTGAAATATGTATTAAAAACAAAGATGAAATACCAGATCGTAACTTAAGTCAAATCTACTTTTTAAAAGGAACAACAGAAGGTCAAATAGGTCAAAATGATTTGGAAATAGAAAGTTTTAAAAAATCTATCTTCTATAACTCTGAAAATATAGGATCATACATTTCTTTAGGTTACAATTTAAATAACATAGAAGAATATGAGGAAGCAATTGAAGTTTTAAATAAAGCAATTGAATTAGATCCCGAAAGTAGCTTTGCTTTCAATAATAGGGCACAATCAAAAATAGGCATTGGAAATCTTAAAGGAGCAGAGAAAGACCTAGAAGTAGCATTTTCATTCAATAACAACAACCCTTACATCTTTTATAATAAATACCTTTTATTCAAAGCACAAAACGAATCAGAAAAAGCTTGTGAAATGATCAACAAAGCTCTTAGAACCGATTTCGAACATGCTGATTATGTAAATTTAAAAATCAAACTAATTGCAATTAGTATAGCCGAATGTAATTTTCTCAATGGCAACTTAAAAGAAAAGACGGAAACTTTATGACAGAATATCTATAGTTAACAGGAAAAAAACTCCAATACCTAATAAATTCAATACCAAATATAAACACCAAAATTGCAGAATTTTTAATCCAGATTTTGAAGATTACTTTTTCCCAAATAAACTTATTTTACTATTAAAATATAAAGCAATAGGAATATTAATTCCCAACATGATAAATATAAAAATCATGTGAAAAAATCCTAAAGCCATTGCTGCCTGTAAATATTTAATTTGCATGAGTCTATTTTCTAATTCATCTTCCTCCCCACAGGATATAAATTATGCGTATATTCATAATGCGGTGAATGCTTATAAATAAAATCAAGCTGTGCATAAGAACTATTTGCGAAATCCTCATCTTCCGCTTTCTTTGCCTCCAATTGTCTCCTTAATTCAGGATCTTTTTTCAATAATTCCTCTGCAATATCCTCAAATACATACGGCGAGAAATGTTCCTTCTGCATTAATATGCCATCGAAAAAATTCCAATTAAAATACGAATCCGGCGCAGAAGGCTCGAGCGTCTCCATGATATAACGCTTTTGGGCTTGACCCACCTTTACAACATAATCCCCTTTATGATATTTCTGCTTCTTATAAACCGTCCTCAATGTCGTTTTACTGTGTAAATAATGGCTTTCATATGCCGTTTTTCTCGTATCATACGAATCAACATAATACATCTCCACATCGAATTCTGTATCAGCGTCTAGTCGCTCAACCGCAACTCCATTCCACTTCAAACGATCAATCACTTCCGAATATGCTTGAGGAATAATATATGCCTCAGGCGCTAAAACCGTTTCACTCACAACAAAATCATTGTATAAATCAATATCCTTTGAAAAAGGCTTTTTTCGGTCGTAATACAAACGCTCTCCATCCGTAACCTTACTAGGAATTCGATCCGATTCATAGCCTTTGAAATTAATTTTTTTACTCGGCTTTTCAACAAGCGACCATTGCAAAGGCACTTCATCCAACTTCGCATAATAATCCATCGCTTCCTTTTTCACAGACATAATACGATCTGCATTTTGGGATGAAACTTCTAGCATTCGAACCAATAATGCCTCTGTACTTTTCACTCGCTCCTCGAATGTCTTCAACATATGCGTTTCAGGCATAAAACTCAAAGAATGATGTAGTGCCGCATAACCAGACGAATACCGCGCTAAATCAGGAAATGCCGCAATTCCTTTCTCATCCGGTGTGCTCCCTAGTGAATAAACATATGGCGACATATCATAGCCATCCTCTTTCATCAAAGAATATACTTTCGGTAGAAATTCCATGTCAAGATATAAACCTTGAGCAGGCGCCAACTTATCTTTTTGAGTAGCAATTAAGGTGATGATGTGCTGATAATCTGCCCCGTTACTTGTATGTGTGTCGATGAAAACATCAGGCATCCATTTCGTAAATAATTGATTCAATGACTGCGCGTTTTTGGAGTCACATTTTATAAAATCCCTATTCAAATCCAAGTTCTTTGCATTCCCTCTAAACCCATGAGAATCTGGCCCATTCTGATTCGCACGTGTAAAAGAATTCCGATTTATTGCACCTCCTACATTATATAACGGCACGATTACAACCACCACATTTTCCAACAAACTAGCATACGATTTCTCACCTAAAACTTCCGTCGCAAACAACATGGAAGCATCCACTCCACATGGCTCTCCTGCATGTATCCCATTATTAATAAACAGAATGAGTTTGCCTTTTTTGCGGCTTTTTTCAACATCGAAATCCTTATCTAAATCAATAATTACTTCCTGCAATGGGTGGCCTGCGTCCGTCATTCCATAATCAGATGTTTGAACAAAACTAGAAGCTTTATCTAGTGATTGGTAAAAACTTCTAGTCTCCTGAAACGTCGATGTTCTATTTTCTTCTAGTGTAAATGGAATGGATTCTACTGCATTTTTATTGAAGCGTGTTGGACCACAAGAAACGACTAAAAGTATCGCGATTATCCCGAAGAATTGTTTCATCTGTTTTTTATTTACAAGTATACGTGAAATTTGATTTTACCGCCCCATCCTACTCGACACAATTTATTTATTGCGTCGTCAGTCACCTGCAAAACCCTTGGGTATCCTCCTGTTGTTTGGGCGTCTCGCATGAGAATCATGAGATCGCCAGCGGGCGTTAATTGGACAGTTCCTGGCAAGACTGGTGCACTTGATATCGGTTTGATGTTGTTTGGGGTTTTCTCTTGTAACTTGAATGCCATTCGCCAAGTTTCCCTTGATAAATGAAAGGTTTCTTTCGTTAGTTTTTCTTTGACTCCCGTCAAAAGAGTATTCCATTCGGGCCCTGTGTAACAATCGATAATGGTTGATTGATCTGTTGTGAATTTGGGCGAAAGCCTACTTTGAACGTGATGAGAAACATTTCTTGTTTCATAATTTATCTCGCTCATAGCATCCGTCAATACATGCGCACTTTCCGAAAACGATCCCAAAACTTTATGTCCTTTATACCTTCCTGCAATCCCAAAATAGGCAAAAGTTCCTCCTTTAACTTTGCCTGTATCAAGCACATCATCTACGTCCAATGTATATATTCGTCCCGTGTGAATCACTTCGTCATTAATCGTCATGCGTTCGACTTGCCCAATTATACAAAACGAAAATACCTCTTCTGCTTTAATCTTGAAACCTTGTTTAAAATATTCGACGACCGCCGTATTCTCCTCATTTCCCAACATTGCATTGCACAAATAAAATGCATCCACATCCATCACTCCCGCATACGGAATGCCCTTTTGGCGGAAGCCAAACCTTCCCAAATCCTGAACCGAAGCAAAGCCTTTTGATAAAACACGAATCATAAAACATAGGCTTTTCGTGAGAAATCCTTATCAGACAATCGCTCATGTTCCTTCTTCGAAATAGCGTAAAATTCAACTTTATCTCCTGGTTGAAACAAGGAAACTTCGTCAGATTTTACATCAAAAATACCAATCGGACAATTACCTAAAATATTCCATCCACCTGGGCTTGCATTGGGATAAATTCCCACTTGATTCTCTGCAATTGCAAAACTTCCTTTCTCTATATGATGTCTTGGACTTTCAAGTCTGGGCACACTAAAAGTATCAGGCAAACCTTTCATATAGGCATAACCTGGCAAGAAGCCCAAGAATGCTGCCTCGTATTTTTGGCTGCATATGCCTGTAATAATCTCCTCTATATTTTTTCCTAAATACGCTTCCACACGCTTACGATCTAACCCAAATTCTCCGTCGAAACAGATAGGAATTCTGAGCGTAGAATGAACTTCAATATTTATCTTTTTTTGCAACAATTCACGTACGATACCCTCTGTTTCTTTTACATGTACTTCCTTATTAAACACCAATAAAATTTCTTCATAAGCTGGAATTACATCTTGAAAATTATCTAATTTTTCTTGTAATACAGAGACATACAAGAACGGATTTTCTACTCCTTTAATTAATAGAGATCTCGAATTGAAAGCAGCAATTTCATTCAGTCATCCAATCAGCTTTCAGCCAGTCGTT